>JACQAW010000342.1 GCA_016194725.1 Deltaproteobacteria bacterium | reverse complement strand
GCGTTGTCGGGCGCCACGTTGCCCGAGCTGCTGCTGCCCGGCCTGGTTGGAATGGTGTTCAGCTTCGGCGCGGGGCTGCTTGCGCTGCGCTGGGTTTCGAGCTGGATTGATCAGGGCCGCTGGCGCTGGTTCGGCTATTACTGCTTTGCCGCATCGGCATTCGTGCTGAGCACGCATTTTTTCATGAACAGCTAGCCCGCATTGCTCACCAGCTCAACCGCGGTGAACACACGCGAGCTCGTCAGCGCGAAGCGTCCGCTGCCACACCAGCCTGGCTCAAAGCCGCCACCCACCGATTTGAGCAGTCGCACTTTGAACGTGCCGCTCTCGCGGCTGAGCTCGAACAGCTCAGCCGCCTGAAATCCAAAATACTTTCCAGTCAGCGGCCGCAGGCATTTGTAAACGCTTTCCTTGGCCGAGAACACCAGGCTGACCAGCTCGCCCACGCTGAACGCGCCGGCGTTTTCGAATCTGCGCCACTCCTCATCGGTAAGGATGTGCTGGCAAAGGTTGGTGGCCTTCTCCTGCGCCATGACCTGCTCGACGTCGATGCCGATTCCGCACCGATCAGCCGCGCGCGCCACCGCCGCGGCAACGTAGCCTCGGGTATGGGTAATCGAACCCACGAACCCCTTCGGCCAAACCGGCGCGTAGTCTTCGCCAATTCCAATCGATGAAAGCTGGTCGGGGGTCAGCTGAGCCAGGGCCCGATACGCACAGTAACGGCCAGCGAGAAACTCATTTTGACGTTTGGCCACGGCCTTGCGCAGCGACTCCGGACACGCAATACCAAGCTGGGCGAGAGACTCCGACTCCGCGGCGGCAAGCGGAAGCAGTGCCGCATAACCCCGGGCCAGGCCTGAAAGAGTGGCGGGAAACGGCTCTATCTGTGGCGAAATGGAAATCACCAGCCAAGATTTTCTCAAGCACCAGGGTAAGTCAAGCGTGCTAGCAGCCTCTAGTCGCCACAGCGGATTGCGTTGAGCCAGGGCGCGGGTGCAGGCAAGCTGCCCGCTCGCGAACGTTCGGGAGTTCTATTTGCTCGCGGGAACACGCCCCTGAGGCACATCGATGATCAGGTCGACCCGCCGATTCAGCTGACGTCCCGTAGGCGAGGTGTTACTGGCGATGGGCCTGCTCTCGCCGTAGCCAAAGACAAGAATCTGATCGCTCCGCACGCCCTGGGACTGCAAAATTTCGCGCACCGAATCGGCGCGCTGACGCGAAAGCACCTCGTTCAAGGTGGCCGTCCCGGTGCTGTCGGTAAAACCCTCGACGCGAATCCGGTCGTCAGGATATTTCACCAGAATCTGCCCCAGCTGCTGCAGCTGCTGTCTTGCTTTGGGCTTAACCTGCGAGCTGCCGACGTCAAACAACAGATCGCTTTTGAGATCGACGAGAATTCCATCTTTAACTCGTCTCGTTGCCGCCACCTCCGCCAGCTCCTTGGCCTGTTTGTCGAGATAATTGCCCACTGCAGCACCCGTCGCGGCTCCCGCTGCCGCGCCAATTGCCGCGCCTTTCCAGCCGGCGCCCAGTCCGCCTATGATCGCTCCCGTGCCCGCACCCACCCCGGCGCCAATGCCCGTGCGCTTCTCAGGCGAGGTACAGCCCGACGCAAAAACCGCCGCCAGAATTCCAACCACCAGGACCCGTGGCCCAACTGAGTTCATCCGTTTGAACATGCAACTTCCCGCCTTTCGATGCTGAAACCAGAGCAACGCCCGTGCCACGTTGCCTAACGCCGTCCGCGCACTTTTTCGACATTTGACCACCGACGCCTGGCTGGCTACAATGAATGGAGATGAGTGCTTCGATACTTGCCCGCGATCCGGGGCCGTTTCTTTACGACATGATGCTCGCGAAGTTCTATTCCGTGCGCGACCAGCACGTCATTGGGCGCACCTCAGGCGATCTTAACTTTCCGCAAGACGGCCGTTTGAGCCGCCAGCACTTTCGCCTTCACGTGGCGGGGGCCGGCGTGCAGGCCGCGTCGGTCGAAGACCTGGGCAGCACCAATGGCACCGTGGTCAACGGCGTAAAGGCGACCAAGGGCACCCGCATCGACATCAAGGACTGCAGCGTTATCGAGGCGGGCGAGCAGTTTTTCTTTTTCACCTTCACCCAGGAGGTTCCACCCTACACGCTCGAGGAGCTGAAAAAGAAAAGCGGGCACACCCCCCGAGCCGACGCCCCCGCAAACGCTTCGGCGTCGGCCCCAAATAATCAGCAAACCCGCCGGGTGCTGCGCCCGGTGCGGGTGCGAATGCTGCCTTTGCATGGTGTATCCTTTCAGCGCCTGGATTTGCCGAAACCTGTCAGCTACAAAGTCGCCAACCTGTCGGTGTCGGGCATTGCCTTCGTGAACGACATCACCGTGGCCTGGCCGGAGCCTGGCGCCCGGATGACGGGCAATCTGGTACGGGGGAACGAAACGGTATCGCTGAAGCTTGAGGTCGCGCGCAAAACCGCCCAGCTGGTGGGCTGCACGTATATCGATGCCCCCGCTTCGCTCAAAAATCAAATCGATAAATGGTTTGGGCTGGAAATCGCGGCGTCGAAAATGGCCGACAACAGCGCCAATATTCCCACCACGCACGACGGTCGCCGGCACGGTACCGGCGCCGCAGGCCGCGATTCTGCTCTCCAGCGCGATTCGCTTCATCGAAAACATCGAAGGTTTGGACGAAAAAGTCCGAGGCGCCGTACTGGCGCAGCTGCACACCGCACGCAAGTAACCCCTTGAAATCAGGTGGTTCGGGCTGTCATATTGACACCGATATTGTAAAAAAGACGCGGTACATCATGACGCCGATCCCCATTCTCCGCACAAGGCCGGCGGTACGCTATTTGCTACCTATGCAAACGTATTTTATTTATACGGAGGCTTTATGCTGAAAAATCGATGGAACTACCTGCTCGTGGCCAGCGCGGTGGTATTCGCTCAAGGGTGCTCAGGGTCCAAGCCCACCGGCGACGGCGGCGCTCCCGCGGCCGTGCAATCGGCGGCGGCGGCCAGCCCCGCGCAATCGGCGGTGGTGCTTTCCGACCTGGCTTTTAAGAACGAAGCCATGGCGCTCAATCAACCGCGCGACCTTGATGCCGCCCTGGCCAGCGACCACGGCTGCGGCCTGGGTGCGGCTTATAGCGGAATCAGCTCGGGCAAAGACCTGATTGCCAGCGTGGCCGCCTATTGCGACATCCTCGCTTCCCAGAACGTCATCGTGCGCAGCTGCACAAACGCGCAGAAAATCGCCTTTCGCCTGAGCAAGGATATTCGCGGTTTGGCCAAAGCCTGCTCCAGCACCGCTACGCCTGCGCGCCGCAGAACCGATACCGCGGCCCTGGCACGCACGATCATCTCCGAAGGCTGCTGGTATCGCCGTGAGCTGGGTTTGCCCGCGGCCGAACGCTTGCGTTGAGTGTCGTGCCGGGCCGGGCGGCGTGAGCCGGCGCCGCGTCCGCTTTCACGCTCAGCAAAATCGCGGCTAATGCCGTCAGCACGGCAACGGTCAGAATAGTGCGCTTGTCAATGTATTCCATTTAATACGTCACGCCCGCGGTTCCAATGATGCGCGCTGCCGCCAGTGGATTTGCGCCTTCGATGGGAGTTTCACCCGTTAATCCGATGCGCAGAGCCTTGGCAGGCACCACGGTAAGCGACACGCCCACCCGGCGAATCGAGCTGTCCTGAATCAGCGCCGTACCATGGGTCACGCGTCCCGACTCGTAAACCGTGGCCGCGAGCATGCGCGACACCACGCCGGCTTCGACGACATTGCGCGCGCCCAGCTGGTCGACCACCAGCATGGACTGCCCAATAATTGAAAACGGACCCAGATCCAAAGTGGCTCGGGCACCCAGATACGCGTTGAGCGGAACCAGCGTCACGGCCCCCGGGTCGATATTGCGAACGTCCGAGGCCCCGAACATCGCCGAAGCCCCAGCGACGTACTGGGCTTTGATGCGATCTCCAAATGCCGTTTGATCAATGCGCGACTCCACGCCGAGTCGTTGGTCACCCTGGGCATTGAAATTGTTTTTGAGCGAAGACGAAAGGTCCATTCCGCCCACGTAGTCCGGTCCGCTTGTCACCTGCGACAGCGCACCCAGAGCCGCCAGATGCACATCGATCACGCCCGTGACGTTGGGGGCTATAGCCACCGGCGAGGTCACTGCATGTTGTTCCACCTGCGCAAAGGCCAGAGCCACGGTGCCGTTGTCGTCGCGTCCCGCGACCGCGGCTGGACGAAACTGCTGTCCCAGGAAAGCGCCAGCCTGGCCCGGAAAACGGGTGCCCTGGCCCCAACGCACCGAGGTCGCGACGCCCGTGTATTTCGCGCCTTCGCCGTCGCTGCCGTAAATCGCGCGCAGCTGCACGAGCCCGCGCGCGTCGGGCGAAACCGTCGCGGCCAGAATCGAGCTCGTGGGCCGGCTGAGCTGGTCATAGGTATGCGGGTCGCCGCCCGCGGCAAGATTCAGGAACTTGCCCATCTCGCTGGGCACGTCGACTACGTTATGGCCGTCGGGGGCCGAAATCACGTAGTTCGTGGTGTAATCGGGAATTCCCATACCCGAGCCCTGATACAGGCTCTGGGGGCCGTCGATACCCTCGCGCGTGGTGCGGCCGTACCAATTGATCAGGTAAAGCTTCTGCGCGTTGGCCGGGTCTTGGGTGACGACGTCCACGTGTGATCCCGTATTCGAAAAGTAAGTCACCGTATAGCTGTTTGGGAACCCGCGTGCTTGCAGAAACTGGGCTTGCACGACGGCGGCATCACGGCAAATCGTGGTGAACGAGCCAAGCGTTGCTGCAGCCGGATCGCTCTGATTCATGATCATGTACATCGAGTTGTTGTGAATCGACGCGAGTGCCTGGTCGACGCTCACGATGCCATGAGTCTCGGGGCCCTTTCCGTCCGCGCGCGCATTGCCGTAATAGGCGTTCATGGTCCAGCCCAGCATCTGGGTGACGTTGAGAAACTGGTCGGTCGATAGCTGCTTGCCAGGACCGGCCGCCCAGGCGCTGAGCGCCGCGCCCGAGCCGGTGTTGATCGCGGCGCCATAGGCTTTGAGCAACGTCACGTCCGCCGCGGTGACCGTAAAGTTGTAGCCGCCGAGTTCGGTAATCAGATCCTGAGCGCTTGCCTGCGCGAGTCGCTGCGAAAACGCCTGATAAGCCGCGGGTCCGTTGGCCGCCACGCAGCCCGAATAGTCCGCCGGCTTGGCATTCGAACAGGGGTTGTAATGCGACAGCATTCCCTGAAACGCGCCCATCAACCCGCCTGCGTAATCGCCGGACTGCGAAAAAAGCGTCGGAGCGCCGCCAAGCGTGCCAGTCACGACAACGGATACGGGCGGCCCGGCCGGTACTTTTGAGAGCACATACTTCAGGCATTCGGGGGCGATGCGCGTGTCGGCTTTGAGCTGGCGCACCAGCGCGTCGGCCAGCTTCTGGTCCACCCCCGGCGCGTCGCCCTGCGCATGCAGGGCCAGCGTGCCGATATTTGCGGCCTGCTCGGCCAGAGAATATTGGGGTATCAGCGCGAGGTATTTGTCGCAGGCGGCGCAGTCGTCCGCGCGCGATTCCCGAGACTGGGTCAACACCGCGACCAAAAACAAGCAGGGCCACAAGGCCAGGGCCATTACATTTTTCATGCAGCTCTCTCCAGCTCAAAGTCTGAAGCATTGAGTGCTGCATATGAAATGACATTTATGGCCAGTTCATTGGGTTCTTACACCAAGCTCACAGGAGCTCAAGATCGACACACAATATAAAAAAAATGAAGGATTTGTCACGAAGAGCTCGCCGTCGCAATCCCGAAGTGTAGAATCAAGCCATGCACAAAGGTGTTCTATTCCGCGACGCACTCAAGGCTCACCAAAAGTATCGCAACCAAACTCCATTGAAGAGAAACCTGGGCGATGGTTTCTTGTATTTTAACAATCCGGTTTTCCGTTCCGTTCGCGACGCTGCTCTCGACTCGGGCGTTCGTTTCGACACCCGCGATTTCTGCGATTACCAGCAGGCTCCGCTACTGGCTCTGGGACGAATTTTACGGGCACGCCGAATTCCTTATTTCGACAACGTCTCCTCCATTGTCAGGCTCGAAAAAAAGCGCCCGCGCGCTTTCGGCGCCGCGGACTTCGCGGTCAGGCCCAACTACCTGCTGCATGAGTCCGCGCACTGCATTGCCGACGCGGTTTTTACGAAACGCGCGTGCGCCGGTCTTGGTCTCACCGAAGATCGCGATATCGTGCTGCGCTCGCTGCTGGGCGAGTGCCTCGCCAACACCGCGGACGCCTTCGCCGCTGCCGCGGCCGACACGCCCCTGCATTGCCAATTCCACAATTGGAACAGCTACTGGGTGTGCAACCCCACCGAGCGCGCGATTCTAACCGACCTGGCGGCCGAGCTGGGCTGGTCGCAGGCGACGATACTGATTTATCTTTCATTTCTGATGGTGAATTTTTTTTACGAAAGCCTGAAAACGGCCGACATCCGCCGCCTCGCGCACCTTGCCCTCGCCGACTGGCCACGCAGCCCGCAGGCACGCCGGCGCATCCAGGCTGGCGCCCGCGTCACCTTATTTCTCGACCCCGCCTTTCGGATGAAAACCATTCCATTTTTTTTGAAGTATGAGTTTGGAATTCGGACGCGCATTTTCAAGCTCATGAATTTCGATCTGCTTGATTTTCTCGAAGCCTCACCCGGGCTTCTGACACAGATTCGTCAGGCGGTGGCGGTTCTGCGACCTGCTTGATTCCCAGCACCGGTGCGGTGATAGTTTGAGCGTCTGCCCAGAGTATCTTCAACCCGCACCCGCTTCGCTCGGATAAGCCTTCATAACCACTGGTCTTGCGCGTGGCACCGCGCTTGCTCTCTCTTGCCCCAATGCGAATTCATTTGGCCTTGGCGTGCTTATCGATATTTCTGCTGCCACCAAACCCGGCTGGCGCCGCCGCTACCGCCGTGGCCGTCGAGGCCATGGGCCTGGCCGTGACCGACAACTCCGCGCCCGGCGCCGTCACCGCAACCAATGGTGGCGCCACCGCAGGCGCAACACTCACGATCACCGGCAATGACGGCTCGGTGGGCCGCGCGCACGTCGACATCGGAGCCATGTCCAATGCGGCAGGCACCGGAGCGAGGATTCTCGGCTCGGTGAGCTGGAATGACTCGCGGCACATGCCCTTTGTCAAAAATCCGAACTGGAGAATTCTGTACCCGGTGCTGGGCGGCCTGAATGCCGACATGACCCCGCTTGTTGCCTTTAAAGCGGGTACCGTGGTTGTGGGCTCGGCTTTCACCAACAATGTCATCGATGCCGGGCTGATTCTTTCCGTGGGCACCATTGGAATCGAAGGCAGCGGCCCCACCTCCTTTCTGGGCCGGCTGGCCGACCGCCAAACCGGCATCGGCGGCGCGGGGCTTTTTCCGAGCATGTACGTCAGGGGCCGCATCAACGATCACTGGTCCATTGACGCCAAAGCCGAAGTGGGCCTGCTCAGCACCAACCCCATCGAACCCAAAACCACGCCTACGTCGCCCACCACCTCGCGGCAGACTGCACCGGGAGTGGGTGCGGGCTCGGAGCTGTACATGAACGCGGAGCTCGGCGTGAAGTTCACCACGGGCGAACAGTCAGCTCGCCTGGGCATCGGAGCCGAGATGGTCGACATCGACGCACCAATGAAAAACATTGATGGCTCGGCAACCGGCAGCCAGGTCATGGAGCGCTCGCTGGCCGGAAAAGTCAGCCTGACGTGGACGTTTGACGTCATGCCCGCCAGGAAGCACTGACCTCGGAACCCACGGCCTTGGTCTCAAACCCCCTGCGCAGGCTGGCCGCCGCAGGCCGTTGACTACATTCTTCTTATGACTTCGCGAATGGCCCGGGCCGCATTGCGCCAGCTATCGCCCTGATTGCGGGAGTCTTCCCATTTCTTCATCGCAAGATAGGCCACGCCGAAAAACACTCTCAGTATCACCCCGCCATAAATTGAGTTGCGATCGCCGCGGTCAAAAGACGGCAGCAAAATGAGCGCAATGACCAATAAGGCATTCTGCTGAATTGGAAATTCGCTTACACGCTGGCCCCGCATCTCCATTATGCTTTGCAAGATGCCCAGAGTGGGGGCGTTCATGCCCCAAAGAACCG
Organism: Deltaproteobacteria bacterium; assembly: GCA_016194725.1. Lineage (GTDB taxonomy): Bacteria > Bdellovibrionota > UBA1018 > UBA1018 > UBA923 > JACQAX01. The sequence goes on along the minus strand of JACQAW010000342.1, from coordinate 48,504 downwards.
AGGCGTTCAGCGGACCATCCACTTTCAACTTGTGCAGGTTTTGGATGCGGCGAATAAGCTGCTGCGACACAAAAAGCAAAATAGAGCCCAGGATGAACTCAAAAACCAGCTCATACGCGGCTCGTCGCGTTAGCTCGATAATAGCGACGAAAAACAACCCACTCAGAATATACGGAATCAAGGGCAAGCGTGGAATGGAAAGGTAGGCCGCGCGATTGATCTGGTCCCGTATCTCATCCAGGTCAGCCCACTTTGCAGCATCGGTTGAATTCTGGCTTTGGTGTCCCACAGACTTAACCATACTACGCTTCCTGAGCGGGCGATATATTTTGCGCACCTTTGTCCGCCGCCCAGGTGACGAGCTCAGGAGACGAACTCAAGTTTCCGCCACATTCCGCCGAGTAATCCAGCGGAATGCGCCAACTCAAAACAACTTCAATCGTCGCTTTACTGTATCTTGGCCTGGGGTTCGCTGCAGGGGCAAATAATGCCCTGGCAAAACCTCCTGCACCCCACCCTCAGCCCCATTTGCCGGGTGGGTGTCCCGATGGCAAAACCTATAAGGTAGCGCTGACCTTCGATGACGGCCCGAATCCGCGCTCAACCCCCCAGGTGATCAAGACCCTCCAAGATACCGATACGCCGGCCACCTTTTTCGTGCTTGGCGATCATTTCAACGCGGGCGACAAGAGTTCCAAGGAATGGCAGCTGCTGCGCGAGGAGCGGGCGGCCGGATTCTACGTGGGCTCGCACACCTATTCGCATCTGCCGCACACGAAAATGACCCAAGAGGAAATGACAAAAAACATCACGCGCTCGGTCCCGCTCATCGGCGACTACCTGGCGCCGATTTTGCGGCTACCCTATGGCGACGGGGGCTTTGCCGCACATACGCCTGCCGGCAAAGCAAAAAATGCCCAGATCATGAATACGATTCACAAAGCGGGTTTCACCCACGTCCTGTGGGACATCGACTCGCAGGACTGGAAGGTCTCGACCTGGCCAAATCTAATCAACAGCGTGCTATATCAAATCTGCCAGTCGCATGGTGGAGTCGCGTTGTTTCACGATGCGCAACCTCATACGGCCGCCCATATCGCGGAGTGGATCAAAATCATTCGCGCCGCCGGCCACGAGCTGGTGGGGCTGGACACCTTTGTTCCCGAAGCCGCCCAGAGCTACAATCCAAATTCTCCGGTGCAGGCCAACACGTGTACGCCGCCGGGCTCCGCGGTATTGCCGCAGGACAAGCAAATCGAAGCTATTAAAAAGTGTGTCGCCGACCAGAAGGCGGAGAAAAAAAATGACTAACCATCTTCTGATCGCATTGCTGCTTTGCCTGCAACCCGGCCTGGCGCTGGCTCAATCCAGCTTTACCGCGCTGGCCTCGGGCCAAAGCGGTGAGTCTTATGCCGGCGTCAAGGTGGCCAAGAAGGGCGAAGAGCTTTCGTCTTACCTGTTTCGTATCGATGCCAAGAGCCTGAAAGCAAGGCCCCTCAAGCTTCCCAAGGACTTGAAAAACCGCGAAATCGTCGCCATCCTGCCCTCCGAACGCCAGCTGTACATAGTGACGCAGTGGACGCTCGAGCAAGGCGACAATGCGCTGGTGGACGTATACGACCTGGAAAAGAAATCCTGGAACAAAGTGGATACGGCCAACTGCAACTCGTTTGATCGGCTTGCGGTACAAGACAACAAGCTGGTCTTTCACTGCTCAAAAATCGGCACGGGCGATACCGAGCATTGGGAAGATGTGGCGCTGCCGCTAGGTACGAATAAAATCACGGCCCGCCCTGAGATCAAGCTGCCCCAAAACAGCGCCACTCACGATGGCACCCGGCTTACCCTGTCCGGAGCGCCCAATGCGCCTGAGCAGCTCAAGATCCTGAGTGGAAAGAAGCGATTCACTCTGCGCGCCGGCGATCTGGTTAAAAACTCGCGTAAGTAACGCCGCGCCATTCCCCGCGGCTGCCGAATTTCAAGCACCGGCGGCCATGTTGAAGTTTCAGGCGAGCTCGCGCGGCTGTACAGTTCCGGCGCCGCAATGCCAATGAATTCAATCCTCGCGACCGTGAAAAACGAGTCCCGAATTTGCATGATTATGACCTCGAGAGATGAAAAACCCGATTTGGCTGATTTGCATGATAGCCCTGAGCCTTGGCACAGGCCAAGCGCGCGCGGACGAAACTGGCACCGATTGCGTGCCTCCGCCCTCTTTTTCACTCCCCAACTTGAACCTCTTCGGCACGCGCCTGCTCATGCTCCGGCTGCGAGAAACCCCGCAAGGACCCTACGCAGGCCAATACGCCATGACGCCTGTGTGGGTGGAGACAGCCCCGATTGTCGGCCAGTCGGGCCTGTCCAGTTTCAGAGTGCATAAAATTGCGCACGTGGACTTCCCAGCTGCCGAGGTCGACAAAACCGCCCTGGGGGAAGCTAACAGCGCGGCAGCCGGTCCCTTCTACGTGGTCGAAATCGGAAAGTCCGACACCGCCGCGGCCTCGATCATCGCGAGCGGCCAAAAGAACGGCAATTCCGCCGAAGGAAAGATCGCCTTTGGCGGCGTCGTCGAAATTTTCGGAAAGGCGGTTTCCGAAGGCGGCGCCTTTATGACAAGATCCGGAGCTGACTTTCAGTTTGCCCGAGTTGCGCTGGGCTCTTCGGGAGTCACCTTGGTGGCTCTCAGCAGAACCGCATTTCATGTCGTCTCCACTCCGCTCGGAGCCTCGGGAGCCGTTCAGCCCGCTGGCGGCGTGACACTTGAAATTCCAACGGGGTCCGGTGTCGCACACAACACCCTGCGCGTGGGAATCATCGCGGGCCCGGTAATCAATAACAAAGGCGCCACGCCTTCACTTTCGGGCGGCGCGCAGCTGCTATTCTTTTAGCCCGGCGCCAAGCCGTGCTTCGCTCAGCACTCCCCGCAAGATCCAATCACACCCTTCGCCCGGCTTGAAGGCGCGGCCCAGAGGCGTGCCCGCACGCGGTTCGGGAAGCTTCTCTTTGCGGCGTACGTTGTAAACGGCATGAGGGCCGTCGACATACTGCTTCGGGCCAATGACCGTGCCATCGGGATAAATGTAAGGCGGCGCGCTTTCCTGAGTCCGGGTGACGTCCAGGATGGCTTCGCTGTTTTTGTTGCGGTTCCATACGCGCGGAGCCACGTAGCTTGTCACGTCCAGCCCGCCTTCAGACGAGTTTGCCAGGCGCTGCAGCGCTTCGGCCGGGGAGTTGATCAGAAAGTTCGGCTCCGGATTTCTCAGGTGGGCGGTGTTTACCGTGGGCAGCGCGATCTGGGTGAAGTCGCCGGGCAGCGAACGAATTTCGACCTGCGTGTATTGCCTGGCCTGGGCATATGCGGCCAGCTTGACGACCGCGTAAAGCGCATGCTCGGCAATGACGTCGTTGACGAAAAAAACCCCGCGCGGGCCTTTGGCGGCGACGAGCGCGTCCAGCTGATCGAACAACGCCCGAAACTGGTCGGGATGACGCTTGCGCAGATTGCGGATGCCGGAATCGGCAATCAGCGACGTTCCCCCGTAGTTGCCCGCACCGTACTCGGCGTGAGACCAGGGGGCCGTATTATCGGCACCCGTTGATGTTGCCAGGCTCACCAGAGCCATGACCAGGAAATGCACCCCGATATTGTAGCGTGCGAGCTTGCCGATGAATAGGCGGCAGCGTTAGCCCAGTGCGCGCACCGAGCGCTGCTCGAATCACTTCTCCCGAAACAGATTCGTCAGGGGGTTTTCCTTACCGCCGACGTGCCAGGCCTGGTCGCGGGCCAGCTGGTAGCGCCCGATGTGATCGAATAGGTTCGACCCGCCCGGGGTTTTCATGGGCGGCACGTACACATATAAATCGACTTCATTTATCTGGGCCGCCGAGTACCCGCGCCGGTCGTCGGGCCTGGGCACAACGGTAAAAACAGAAAACCCCATGTTGTTTCGTTTCTGATACAGCTGGTTCACGATAGCTGAGCTGGTAGTCGAGCGAATAATGGCCAGCTCGCGGTTCGGCTGGGCAAGGATACTTTTAAAATCCTCGCCCTCGCCATTGGCCAGGTCCGCACCTGACTTGGCGCTGACCACCTCTTCGCGCCCCGGATCGGCGGTTTCCAGCGACGCGAATACCTTTCTCGTGGACTCATCGAGCTGCGACGCCTTGGGCACCAACTCCGCGCCGGGCTGCAGCACCTCGGTTGAGTTGGCGTGGGTATGGCCTGAAAGCACAGTGCGCAGGTTCGCGGTCGCGGCTATGAGGTCGATTAACGCATGCCCGGAGTCCCACACCGCCCCGCAATTTCCGCCCGGCTGCACTGCCGCGCCCTCGCACTCAAACTCGCTGTCAGCGCGCATCCACTCCTGAAGCCCATCGTGGGCGCAGCCCAGGGCGAACTTCTTGCCCGTAATCCAGCTCGGAATTTTTTTGCAAATGATTGGGTCAAGATGGTCCTGGGCCAGAAAACTCCAGGCGCTGCTTTCGAGCCCGTGGTAATTCACCAGATTGAAGTAATAAGGATACCCTTTTCCACGATGCCCGCCGCGCGGGTCGTGGTGCGACATCAGCGTGATATCCCGCTCCTGCGCCTGCGCCACCGCCAAATCACGCTTCAGCCAGGCCAGCTGGGGTCTGGACATGCTGCCGCCATAATTGATCGTGTACATGCCCCAGCCCGAGCGCCAGTGCTGGCGAAGCTCATAGGTGTTGATGGCCGCGAAATGATTCCTTCCGAAATTCCACGAGTAATAGAGTGGCCCATAGGTGCGCCTCCACTGATAAAAGCCGTCGTAGAGCACCAGGTTTCGCTCGGCCTCCGGAATCTCGGTCCAGTCACTCCAGCCGTTGCTCGCGGCCTTGCGGGCGTAGCGGCCCGCGAAAAGATCGACGTGCCTTCCACCCGGAAGTTTCTCGGTAGCGGCGACGAAGCGTTGGAATTTCTCGAGCGTGAATCCCGGCCACTCGTGCGAAGCGGCTTTCGTCACGGTCTGATCCAACGTTTCAAACAAGGCGCGTTCCAGGCCGCCAAAAATCCCTCGGGGCGGGTGACCCATCGACGCATACCCGTCATGGTTGCCCGGAATCAGGAACACCGGAAACTTGAGAAGCTTCAGCGTTTTCAAGATCACCGCTGCCTCTCGATTGTAGGTTTGCGCCACGTCTCTGGGCTTGATCGTACCCGGCGATCCGCCGTTGTGCAGATCGCCGCTGAACGTGATAAATGCCGCATCACGAATAGCTGGCTCCTGCGAGCCGTTCACATAGCGCACGAAGCGTTCCAGCGGCTCAAGCGTCCTGTCGGTGAAATGAGAGTGCAGGCTCACCTGAGTGTCGGTAATATTGATGATCGAATAATGCTCGGTGGAATAATTTTCGTCAAAGATGCGCACGGCATTGTACTGATACTCGTAAAGTGCAGGCTGGCCTTCCTGTGCCGCTTCGAAGCGAAGGTCGTACAGGCCAGGCCCGACAGCTTGCAGGGCCTCTTTGCCGAACACCGCGCGCACCGTGTGCCGCCGCTTGAAGGCTTCGGGCATGTCCGGGTCCTGCGCGTCGACCTGTTTTGTCGTCGGCGTGATCTTGATGACCTCGTGCCCATCGGCCTCTTTAAGTGCGGTGGCCGCTTCGGTGGCGACTTCTCTTTTCTCGCGGCTGACGAGGTAATACGATAGCTCGCTCGATAGGTACGTCTCCTCGAGGCGCAGCACCACTTCCAAAACATCCTGCGCGCTGGCTTTCGAAACGAGGTTCGGATTGCCAATCGTCGGGTAAATCAGGCGATCGATCTGATAGCGGCGCCCACCCGCCACGTCGAACGAAAGCGGCATGACCTGCTCGTTTTGCGAGGCTTCGGCATAGAACACGTCGGGCAGCAGCATCTCGCCGTGAGCGCCCCGTACCTCCCAAGGGAGCTCGGCGGGTGCAGCCGAAGCGAGGTCGCGGTAGCTCGCGCCCGGACGCGTACAGGCCCAGCCCCAAGCCGACAGCAGTATGACAATGCCCGGAAAAACCAAGCTCCTCAAACGCATTCCGCTCCCCCAACTTCCATTCCATCATAATACAAACCACCTACACCCAAACCCCGGCAAAGTTTGCCCCGCCCGAGCATTTGTTATAACTTCGCGTCCGATCCGTCGAAAAGTAATCGTGAAACCAACTCGTCACGTCCTGTTCGCGCTGTTCATAGCGGCTGCAATTACCAATTGCGCCGCGCCGGCTCCCCGCCACCCCGCGGCTTCGCGGTCCTTGACTTCGCCCGATTTTGAAACGGGCATTCTCGAGGCGGCGTAGACCGTGGTGCAGCAGCTGGGAAGCGACGAGTTCAACAACGAGCAATGCGTGGGCTATCTGAGCCAGCTTGAGCAGAAGGCCTGGAAAATTGAACCGTATCAGCTTCCGGCCGCCGAATTCGGTGCCGAGGCTCCGGTTCTCATTGCGAGGCCGGGCCCCTCAAAGAAATTGCGGGCTGGGTGGAGCACTACCGCAGCTTCTGGGAAGAAAGCCTCGACCGCCTCGACGATTATCTGAAAACAGTTACCGCCAAAGAAAAAAAGAAGAAGGGAAAACAACATGGCCGCAAAAAATAAATCCAACGAGATCGAGCTTACCCGAATTTACGATGCACCGGTTAAAACCGTATGGGACGCCTGGACCGACCCCAAGCAGGTCGCCCAGTGGTGGGGGCCACGCGGGTTTACGCTCACCACCCACAGCAAGGAGCTGAAAGTGGGCGGCCACTGGCGCTACACCATGCACGGGCCCGATGGCACCGACTACCCGAACACGGCCAAATACCTCGAGGTCGAGAAATACTCGCGCCTCGTTTACGACCATGGCGGCAGCGACGACAAGCCGGCGCTCTTCAGAGTCACGGTCCTGTTTTCCGAGCTCAAGGGCAAAACCAAAATGGAGCTGACCATGGCTCTGGCCACGCCCGAGGCAGCCGAAGAGACTCGCAAGTTCATCAAGAAGGCCGGCGGCGACGCAACCTGGGACCGTCTGGCGGAATATCTGGCAAAAGAAACCGGGGGCAAAGAGCAGTTCGTCATCAATCGAACCTTTGATGCCCCGATCGAGCTGATGTTTGACGTCTGGTCCCAGCCAAACCACCTGGCGAAGTGGCTGGCTCCTGGCGGCGGTAAAATGGAGTTTCTCCGCGCGGATATTACACCAGGTGGCAGCTCGTTTTACTGCATGCCCATGAGCCCGGGCGTCAAGATGTACGGCCGCACCGAGTACCGCGAACTTTCGCGCCCGAACCGTATTGTTTATGCCCAGCAGTTCTGCGACGAAAACGAGAAAGTCGCTCGCCACCCCATGTCGCCCACCTGGCCGGAAACGATGCTGACCACTGTCCAGTTTGCCCAAGAAGGCGCCAATCGCACGCGCATCACCATTACCTGGGAAGTGCATAACGCCACGACACGCGAAGAGCTTGAGACGTTCATCAAGGCTCGCGGCGGCCTGACTCAGGGCTGGACGGGGTCACTGGACCAGCTGGATGCGTACCTGGCGCAATCCTAATGATCGCACGCCGCTTCGACGGAGGAACGATGATCATCCTCTCACTTTATGACTTTGAGCTTGAATTTCTCAGTGGTTGCGCCATCGAGTTTGCATAGAAACGCATAGCGCCCCTGAGGGTCGCCTGGGCCGATGCCCCAGAAAAACCCCGCCGAGCCTTTCGTGGCATCGATATCCAGCTCGACGGTCACGGTTTTGTGGTCGGGCGAGATGGTCAACTTGCCCAGGTGCGTAAGGAACCTCTCAGGTGAATTCGGCACTCTGAGCTCGGCGACGAGACGGTGCGGTTTTCCGGGTTGAAAGGCGAAGTAGCACCCAAAGTCCTGGTTTACTTTTACCGTATACGTGCGGCCACCGACGACATGAATCTTCTCTTTGAGGTGATCCTCGGGCGCGCTGATGAAAAACCAATGCTCCAGAGTGGGCTTGACCTCTGCCCCCGATACGACCCAAGCGACCCCGAAGAGCCCTAGCAGAATGGTGACCGCCGCAAGTTTTTTGTGCATGCCTTACGATAACGCGGCGACGAAACATTGACAAGCCGCTGACTTCGTAGAATTTTCAGCCCAATGAATTCAGACCCAAAACGTCTTTCCTATTGGCGCAATCTCGCCGAGGCTTCGCGCAGTTTTGCCGAGGTTGCGCTCAACTACGACCAGGCCGTAGAAGCCGTGGCGCGGGAGCTGGCCAACCGGGTTGGCGACTACTGCATCGTACGGTTGAACTCCGATGATGACCAACAGCTGGACGTGGTCTCCTGCGCCCACTTCGATGGGTCTCGAAACAACGAGCTGTTCAAAATCGCGGAGTCGCTGCATTCCGAGGGCAACCACGGGCTGGAAAATTATCTCGTCGTGCCATTGGCGGCAGTTGGGTCTGAGATCGGTGAGCTGCTGCTTGGGCGCGAAGCCGGTGGGACTCGTTACTCTGACGACGATGTACTGCTCGCGCGGGGGCTTGCCGAGCGCGCGACTATTCTTATTCGCGATGCCAGACGCTATCAGAAACAGCGGTTCGGAAGAATGGTTCTTGATGAGGCGCTGGACTCCGCGCCGTTTGGTTTCGTGGTCGTCGACCTGGACTGCCGTTACATAAAAGTAAACCGTGCGCTGACCCGGCCCTCGGGCCGCGATCCGGCGCTTTATCCAGGAAAAAAAGTCCGTGAAATGGTGCCCCCGCAAATGGCCGATGCTGTCGAAGAGGTCGTTGATCTCGTAATAAAGACCGGCAAGCCGCTGCTCGGCTACGAGCTGGTGTTTGGGCCGTTTCATCAGATATTCAACTCCTATCCCGTGCGCACGCCTGACGGAACGCTCATGGGCGTAACCAGCTTCGTGCTCGACGTCACCGATAAGAGCCGAACCCCTGGCGGCGCCTTTCCAATTTAATAAGCCATACCCGGCAAAATTGACCGCCTCGATTTCATATCTCTGGTGGAGCCCCGGCAATCCGTCGATAAAGAAGAATATGGTTTCGACGTGTTACGCTCGGCTCGCAACCACAGTCGTAATTCTGGGTCTCGCGCTTTCGACGCTCTGCTTTGGCGCCGAGAAGAAGGCGCACTATTACCTCTTGTCGAAGCCCATAACCAGTGACGTCCAGCTCGGAAAAGTTGCCCGAGTGGTGCACCCGCTTATCGTCGGCGCGATGGCATTTGGTTATACGGCAGCGCTTTACGGGCGCACGCAGGAGCCCCTGGCCATTCTTTCGTTTGTCGGCTACGAGGCCGTGAAGTTTCCCGCCATGGTCCTGCGAAACACCTTCGCCGACCTTAAAGTCAGGCAGGCGTATGCCCGCTGGAAGCTTCTCAAGCAGATTGCCTCGATTCCCGGCATTTCGCGCTTCAGCATGCTGACCTCCGGATACGTCGAACGCGATGGCATGTTCCTGGCTCGCCAGCGCAACACCGGCTACATCTTTCTCGAGTCCGAAGAGCCGCTCGACACGACCGGCGACTGGGTCGAAAAGTTCGGCGCGCCCATCGAAGTGCCCGACCTCGCAGACACCCGGCTCAGCCTGCGCCTCAAGTTCGGCGAAATCGAGCACGAGGTGACCTGGGAAACGACGCTCAAAGATATACTGGAAAAAAAGGTCATGCCCGACGACGTCGCCGCTGCCTGGGCGCGGCACCTCGCAACACTCGCCGAAGACCGCTCGTGGCGCGAGCGCATCTCAAAAAAATACGAGGAAGACCTCGAAGTCGTAACCAGGATTACCCTGCCCGACGGCACGACCAAGGAAATCGGAACTCTGCTCCAGGGCAAAAGCGTGCGCAAGCTGCTTGGCCTCACACTTTCACGGCGGGTCTGGAATTTCCTGAAAGCCTCCTTCATGAAGGCTCCCGTGGGAGTGGACCCGCAGCCACTGCCGCTTTGTGAACGCATCTTGCGTTAGGCGGCCATTTTACCTGCGCCCGGAGTTCCCTGGAAGAGGTGGCCGGCCTTACTCGTGAGTACCGGCCTTTTCTGAACTCTCAGACTTTTCGTGCTCTTTTTCATAAGCCTCATTAAATGCGAAGCAGGATTTCGAAAGCTGCTTTTCATGGCTCTCGAGACATTGGAATGCAGCCTGGTCGTCAGCGACGCCTTTCTTGCAAAATTTCTTGATATCCTTTTTGCAAACAGCCCAGCCCTGCGAAACTTTCGCATGGGCGGTTGCGCCCAGAACTGAGAATGAACAAATCGAGATTGCCGCGAGACTGAGTTTAAATATTTTCATGAACCCCCCTTAGGTTAGGCCTTAGCTTAAGGCAAGGTAGTGGCTGGTTGCACGAATAAAAATGGCACCTTATTGGCGACGCCACCCATTCAGGATGCCGTATGGCGTCATTAAAACCCATTCGCTGCTCTTGCTCAGGCCCAAAGCCTGTTGCGAAAAAATGTCGATGGGACTATGTGGCTTTTTGAATGTATTTCGGCGGACGCAATTTGGCTCCACCAAACGTGCTGGGCATCAGCGGTTTGATCGTCGATCATAGCGCAATCAATGTATCTCTATGGAATCAGGAGCCGCTCCTGGCGGATTAATGTGATCGCCTGGTGCTTCGATCTGTTTTGGATCGGTACGTTCGCTCTGCTTCTCCAGAGGAGTGTTTTTTTTGCCTTTATCCGTGTTGCATCGCAGTTTGCAAACTTTGCAGGGACGGCCACCCTGTTGTACCGCTTCCGAGTATTTGCCGGTCACGCAATTTACTGTGCACGCCTTTGCCCATCTACAGCTGGAACAATGGATAATCTTGGTCTTGGCGTTAAACATCACGACGTCGTCGGCCTGAACTGAAATTGAGCTGTCAACTCCTGGCTGTGATCCATTTTGACGGACGGCAACGCCTCCCGCTGCTCGATTTACATCCGTGGAATTTGCTGTCGCATCGGCATGTGCCACCGAGGTAACTAACAAAACAAAAGCCAGAAGAATAAATTTGGTCATGAAACCTTCCCCCCGTTCTTAGTCATTGTAGCACGGCCGATCTGGGCCGCCCATGCTGGAAACTCGTTGTTTGTTTACGTTTGCTTACTTTTTTTTAGACCAAAATAGAACTCATTAGATGGTGCGGAGAGCTGGAAAGTAGACGAACTCCCTTGGAGCCATGACGCAGTGTTGGTCGCAGAATTCGAGGCTTACCCAGAGCCGAAGGGCCTAAACCAAATAGAGCTGCGCGGCTTGGTAGCGCGTTACGGCGGAACCCAAGGGGTCGCTGACGTGATCGGGGCCTGCGAAGCGTTTGTTAGATTCAAAGCCAAGGCACGAACGAAGTAGGCAGCCGGCACAGATCGCCTGTAAAATCAGGTATTTTTGAAATGAAATCCGCGCTTGCCTAAAGTTATAAAATTTGATAATTTTGGAATTACCCGTGAGAGAGATCAAAAAATATCAGACAGCGGCGGGAATAGAGCCTTTTAACGAATGGCTCCACGAACTGGATTGGACCACGCAGGCCAAGATCGATGCCTATGTGATTCGGGCAGCGCGCGGAGCCACGAAGAACGTCAAGCCGGTAGGCCAGGGCGTCTTCGAGATCGTGATCGACTATGGGCCGGGATATCGAGTCTATTTCGGGCAGTTTGGCGGCCAGATCATCGTGCTTCTTCTCGGTGGTACGAAGAGGCGGCAGAATCAGGATATCCAGCAAGCAATCGAATATTGGAGGGATTACCGTGCGAAGAACGGCTAGTTACAACGAAGAACTGAGTCAGCGGCTGCGACGCCCCGCCTACGCCCGAGAGTTCATTGCATCGCTCATGGTGGGCGATGACGGCTTGAGCGCGGAAGACGCGCTTCGGCAGACCATTCAGATCATGGGCGTGAAGGAATTCGCGGCACTTACCGGCGTACCGTCGTCCAATCTTGTCGCCTTTGTCAAAGGCCGTAGAAGCCTTAAGCCGGAAACCCTCGACCAACTCTTGAAGCCCTTCAAGCTCCGAACGAGGATCATTTTGGAAAAAGCATCCTGACCGAAAGCGCCGTTATCCCGCGCGTTGCTTTGAAACACCGTGAATTCGAAGTATCGCCCGGTTTCCGCTCACTTCAATGGGCGATTCTCTCGTCGAAAGCTAGTATTTTAGGGCCTAAGAACTAAACGTGGAAATGACGCTCCGCAGTGATGCCCGCTTAGGTTCCAGGTTCCCTTCTGTTCTTCCGATACGAGTAGAGATGCGATGCGACCTCCTCGTCCTGCCAGCACTCAGTTTTGCGCTTTTTCTGGCATCCGTCAGCGGTGTTCGCGCGGACTCATGCCTTTTTTCCGACCAGGCGGCGCTGGCGACTGAGCTTTCCACGATCGAGTCGGAGTTCGCTGAGCTCAGGCAGGCTCGATTCCCGTGGGTTGACTCGCTGGGGGGCTGCACGAGAGCGCTTGAGCGGACGCTGGACCTGCAGTTGAAGACCACACGAGCCATGGTTCCGAAGTTGCATTTCCCGCTTTCGCGGGATGAATGCGAGAAAATCGTCGCAATCGAAGACCGCAACCGGGGATGGCTCGAGAACTATCGGCAGATCCGCAGGGGCGGTTTCACGACAGAGCCCGCAGTCTGTCGCGGTTTTGCGATGGTGCCTTCGGAGTATCGGGTGGCGTGCGAACGCCCGCGATTGGAGGTCATGACTACGGATCAAGCTCAGGAATTCAACGAAATCCAAGGCGCCGTAGCCAGCCTACCCGACGGCGAAAACTCCACCGCCGACGGAGCGAAAGACGGCGCAAAAAAAGAGGGGGCCGGAAAAAAAGCCCCGCGCCCACTCATGGATCGAGCTGTTCTCTCCCGGGTCGAGACTCAGATCAGTGGCAAGGCAGCCGCGCTAATCAGATCCGGCGTGGATGGATCTAAGCTCTCGGATCTCGCGGCCGCCGGCGAGCTCCTTATTCATTCCGAACTGCGCGACCGCGCCGCAAGGGATCGCAATCCTGAAAAGGACGAGGAGTATTTTCGGCTTTATGAGCATCAGCTGCGGCAGTACCGAGCCCTCTTCAATCAGAATCCCGGGGAGCCCGTGGAGATCCGAATCCAGCGAATGATGGCTCAGGTCAACCAGGACTTCACTCACCGGTACGCCTCTCTTATCCCTTTGCCACCCGATCGGCGGACCAAGAGAATCATCGACGCGCTTCAAGGAGACGGTATCGACTGCGAAGGCGGGGCAAAACTCAATATCGCGATCGTCGCGGCCGTCGTGGGGAATCATCTCCCTGACTACCTCAAGCTCAAAGTGCAAGCTTTCGGGGATCACCAGCAGGCCGTGCTCTATGATACGCGCGACAACTCGGTCCTGGATCTTCGCCACAACATGAGGGTCAGAGGGATCAAATCCGAGCTTTACGACGCCTCGCTCGTGCTCAATGACGATGCATGGAACCACGGCAACCGCGAGGTCGATGACAAGAGCCTGCTCTACAAGAAAGCGGATGCGCCTCCGAGCGAAAATGAACGGAAAGCCCTGACCAGATACGCGAGTCAGGTTAAGGCGCGCGGAGGACAGGAAGGCCGTCCTCCTCTGTCGGAGCATGCTTACGATCCAAAAGGCGACCTGCCCCCAGAGTCCGGCGAGGAGCCTTTCTACGCGACTCAGCGGGTGGAAAACGCGAAGGACTACGATGTTCCAGATCTCGCCAAGCTTTTCGCCGGCAGCATGACCACCGGGAGCGTCTCGGCCCAACCTGGCACCCAAAATAATTCCGCGCCCGCGCTCCAAGGCAGCGATGAGTGGCTGAGGCACCCAAGCATCCCCTTGTGGGAAAAAGACGTTGCTCGGGTCCTTTTCACAGGGGACGGTGTGAGTCTTAAAGCGGCGGATCGAAAAATCTTCGATCGAATCCCGGATCCGAAGGAGCGAAGGCGATTTCTGAATGAACTGGCACGAGCGGATCTCACTGGCGCGGTCAATGAGGTCCGGCGCTCGGGGGCGCTCAGGGCGTTCGACGACCCAGAAAATCTCAGGGATCGGGAGTCACTCAAGGCTTTGAGTCGGCTGGGCTATGCTCTTGCAGCAGTCGGTGTAGTTGAGACCACGCTTGAAGGCGGCATAAGCTGGAATGCTTTGAATAAAATCGAGCGCCGCGAAGCGGAGCGGCTGCCGGAAATCCGGACTCTGTTCGAAAGCCGCGAGCGTCTCAGCGCCTCGACCAAGAAGGACCCGATCCCCTTGTTTGCAGCGCTCAATCAAGGGCCCGACGGCGGAAGAGGTTTGCTGGACGTGTTTGCCGTCTTCGAACGGTTCGGGGCACTCCTGAAGGATGGCGCCCCTGTCGTGGAGTCTACGACCGAGGTCTTGGTCAATGCGCTTCTTCAACACCCGGAAATTAAGATTGCCGAAGCCGGCAACCTGCTCAAGGCCGGACAGCCGTCCGCCAAAGAAGTCCAGCTCCTGAATCCGATCGTGGGGAATGACCCATGGTCACGGCCTCCACCCAGGTTTGTCAACCCGCGTCCGCCCGACAATCCCACTATGAGCAAGCAGCCCGAGGGAGGAGGTCTCGGGGCGATTCAAGCTCTCAACCTCCTGATAGACCTGAAATTAAGAGAACCCGGTAGGCATTCGGATGCGATCGCCGCCAGCGAGGCCCTGAGTGCGCGTATCCAAAATGAAGGGCTCACAGTGTTCGCACGCGGGCTTGAGTCCGACGAGTCGTTCCGGAATATGGCTGTCTTGATCGAGTCTCGTTACGAGGACACGGGCGCGGATTCCGTCCATTCCCCTCAATGGCGGAGCCTGCTCGGAAAATTACGTGCCGTATTTCGGACCAGCGCCGCCTGTACCCGGTTTCGCGAGGAGATCGAAGTGTCGGTTCACTCGGCCCTTCTCAAAAAGACACCTATCGATGAGTAGAGAATCAAAACAAGCCGCGCGAATTGTTAATGGTTCCTTCAGATCGAGGGCGCGGAATTCCTTCGTGAATCGACTGGAAGGCGCGTTCGGCAGGTTGAAAACGGCCCAGAATTCACAACCATTTGAAATTAAAAAGAAATAAAATTATTGCGCTTGGCCGGTCACCGTTATATCAAACATGTGCGAATGCACATACATTGCGTGTTCGCACTTCTAGGCGTTTTCCAGGCTGGTTCTGAAATCTAAAAACCATCCACCCCGGTTTTCTCCTGAAAATCCGGTGAAGGGAGACGTTTACCCTATGGGAGACATCCTACTCCTGGCTGCCCTTGCGGTGGCTATTGTCTATTCCGTCATTCAATGCATTCCGATCTTTTATCCTGAAACCGCCCATGCTGTTCTCCGTGGTCCGCAGCCGCCAGGGCTTTGGGATTTGATCTGTAGCGCCGTATCGGCGGTGTGGCAGGCTATTCCTTACGTCCTGGGCGGCGGGCTCTTAATCTGGGCCGTCATGATCGTCACAGTCAAGGTGAACGAGTATTTCCAGAAGAAGAAAAAGAAAGAAGATGAATACCGCAAGGTCATCGAGGACCGTCTAACCGAGCTCGAAATCAAGACGAGGGAGCTTTTTGCCAGGCGCTGGGAGTTCTCAGAGGCAGTGCGCCCGTTCGCCGATGAGGTCTCGATGCTCCACATGAAAATCGATGAACTAGAATCGCGGTTGCCTGACCCAAATGAAGAAGAACCTACTCCCAAACCGCCAAAACCAAAGCCCGCTGACTCTGCCATCAAGGGACAATCTGCGATCGAGCGAGCGCTTAATCAAATGGAAAGGAGGTACTAACCATGACGACATTAACGACTCGCGACCGCGAGCTTTTGGACCGGCTTGATCGCTACGGCGTACTTTCAACACGCCAGGTAGAGAAAACGGCCTTCCCGGGTATACGCAAAACGACACTCCTTCGGCGCCTAAGAAAACTTGAGCAGGGGCAATGGATCAGGCGCATCCAGGGAGCTGTTCCTGGTGCCTGGGCGTTCAAGGCGAAGAAGAGGCAGGTGAAGGGGAAAGGCTACCTCGCATCAATCGCCTAAACCTCGATCACGACGTGCAGTTGACCGATATCCGCATGGCCTTGGAAAGCTTGGGTCTTGACGAAAACTGGGTGCTGGATCGGAGCATGAGGCGACGTCTTTATTCGCATCGAAGAAGCGGCGACGAGACGAGATCCCTGATACCGGACGCGATCTTCTCGGCAACGACCCACACCGGAAAGGTGCGGGCGATTGCAGTGGAGTGCGAGCTTCATCCCAAGAAACTCAGTCGCTACGAGAAAATCTTTCGTGCCTACCACGCAAGATCCGAGATTTCGATGGTCTGGTACTTCGTAAATTCAAGATCTTTCGGCAACCGGCTTCACGAAAAGTGGGGTGAAGGAATGCGCTCAAGATCCAATGATGATGCCTCGTTCGGAGTATCAATGATCGACGAGGTGCTCGAAAATCCACGCGGGGCGCCGATCTACTTCTGGGGCGGGAAGAACGCGATTCAGCAGTTCTTTAAACTCCCGAAGCGTGCTCATTCGATAATAACTGATGGCGTTAGGAGGTTTTCGACAGTCGTCTCCGCGAGGAACGGAATCGTGGCCTTTTTCGGATCAGTCATTGTTTGTCAAAGAACGGGTGCCGAGGAGGAGTCCTCGGCACTTTTTCATTTTTAGGGTTTCTCTATTATTATGAATAGAAAAGTACAAAAACTTGACTTTTTGGTTACTTATATTCATAATTATTTGAAGGAATAGCTGGATGAAAAAGAGTCGATCGAAGCCCAAACGAGGCCGCCCTCTAAGAGTCGCAAAACTTCTTCCTCAGCTCAAGAAGATGGGCGTATTTCGCATTGGCGATGCAAGGCGGCTTGGCATCTCCCAACCTACACTTTCGCGGCTTGTCGCGGCAAATCAGGTCGTGCGACTGGGAGCCGGCCTGTACATGCACCCCGACTCGACGATCAAGCCCGAGGAACAAGATTACGTGGTTGCCTGCGAGAAGCTTGGCCCTGATTCGGTAGTCGGCGGCATGACAGCCCTTTTTCATCACGGGCTTATTGAGCAAGTCCCGCAGCGCGTCTGGATGATGACTCCCTATAGCGTAAAAGCCAACGATCATCGGTACCGCTGTATTCGTACAAAAACTAATCCTCGCAAGGGGGTTGAAGACCATGGGACTTACCGAATCACCAATCTTGAACGAACTCTTGTTGAGACTTTTCGGTATGCCTCAAAAATGGGGCTAAGGGTCGCGCTTCGTGCGACGCGAACGGCAGTTGCCGAGAAACGAACGACGCTTCAGAAGATTCATGCTCAAGCAAAAGCGCTCGGGCTCGAGAAATTCGTCGAGCGTCATTGGGAGGCCATCGCGCCAGAAGGACAAGCGGCATGACCAAACTCAAGAATCAGGCGCGATCAATCGGTGACAAACTCAGTAAGCTCGCGCGAGAACTCGGCGTCGGCTACGCGCAGTTGATTGAACTTGGGAGAGAGGAAAAGTTCCGTCTGCGTCCAACGCACGATGCGGATCGGCCAGGTCGCGGGCGTAATTTCTTTCATTGGAATCTTGCGAAGCCAATGCACGAGCACTGCATCTCTCTCGGCAAGCTCGTCAACCGCAGACTCGACGGCGCGCTCCCGGTTGATATGGGCCGCCCATCCATTCGAGTTCGGCGTTCCGTGGGGGGTGCCCTTGAGTGCCTTATAAATAGCGCGCTCGACACCCTCGGCGATACTTTTTTGGAGGGCGATAAGTTGGGTGGGTGCTTCTCCGTAACCAAAACCGCGAGCAGCGCCCGCGCTTACTTCCGTCACGAATGCAAACGTCGAGAAACGAAGGCCCACGGGGCGCAGCGATTTGGTGGTGCGTTCGATTTTTACGGTGACGTTTTCGCCAGTTGGAAGATGCACGAGCACGCCCTGCTCGTAGGCCGTGAACCTACTGCTTTTTGCGATGGCGAAAATTTCTGCAATGGACTCCCTCATCTTGTTCCTCTCTCACTGACGGCAATTCCAAATCGCTCCGCGATTCGGGACAGACCATCAGCAACCCTTGAGCCAAAAGTTCGCGGCTCCCCAAGATGAGGGCTAAAGGATTGAACGCAAAAGGGATTATCAGATATTTACATAGAGGGGAAGAGGGGCGAAAAAGAAAAAAACAGACGTATTTGCGTCTGTTTCCGGATTTTGTTGAGGCGTTTTAAATATAAGTTGTTGATATTCCTGCGAATGCAGTGGTTTGAAAAAATAGACGTAACTGCGTCTTTTCGTCACAAATAGAGCGCGCGGGGCTCAATCCTTGAAGCGCGGTCCTTTCCAAACGCCGTGATTTTTAAAAAATTCTACCGGATCACTAGACTGGTACCAAAGCTTGAAGGCTTTCGCTTCGTCAGGGTATGCGGTTGCAAGTTTTTCAAACTCGCTGGGACTGGCCATCTGGAGCAGGGTGAAAAGCTGAAAAGTGAAGTCGTTCGGATCACGAATGCCGTATTGCCACTGATAGAGCTTCCCGATTGCATCCTCTAGCCGAGCCATAGAGTCTCCAATGGGCTTGGCGTCGGCTGTCGGCTGTCGGCTGTCGGCTTTTCATATTTTGAAAAAATATATTAGCTAACCGACTTCAATAAGTAAACAACGTGTGCGGCGGGGAGAGTTCTCCGCCGCACACGTTTAAAATTAACGCCCTCGTTCGAGCCGTCGATTGAACGCGCCCAACGACACCATTCCATGCCTCTGCGTATCGAGCGCGGCCTCTTTGAGCGCGATCGTGACTTCGTAGAGCGTTCCCGCCGTTGCAAGAACGAGAGCAACCGTGATGAGCTTGCCAATGAGTTTTCCGATATCCATATGTGCCTCCTGTTGGACAAAGCCCTTTGGCGCGAAACACCACTGGCACCTGGCACGCGGGACTATCCCGTGAGTGGTGGTGTTTCGCGCATTGGTTTTGGGTGACTTTGGGCTCTCGAACTCTTAGCCAAACCTTAGCCAGCTTTTAGCCAACTCAGGCCGGGTCGAGCCAATTCGAGACAGGAAGAGGTGCTGGAACGGGCCTAAACTCAGGGAAAACTCATTGTTTAATTACGTTCGTTTACGTTTTTAGACCAAAAATAGAACTCATAAAATGGTGCCGAGGATGAGAATCGAACTCATACGCCCGTTTCCAGGCCCAGGATTTTAAGTCCTGTGCGTCTACCAATTCCGCCACCCCGGCACTTGAGATGAGATCGAAGGTAGGCCCTATTTATAACGGCCCCGGCTTATGATGTCTTGCGGTATTTTCAATTACACCTTGTCCTGTTAGACTGGAAGCAACGCATCGAATGATATCGCACAACAGGGGGGACCCAACGCATGGCCCAGACTTTGAGCTCACTTTTAGGCAGGCTGCTGTTAGCGCTGATTTTCATACTTTCGGGCATCTCAAAGATTGGGAATTATGAAAGCACGGTTTCTCATATGTCGGCGGCCGGCATGCCGGCCGCGCCTTTTTTTCTTTATGCGGCGGTGCTCATCGAGCTGGGCTGCGGGCTTAGCCTGGCGTCGGGGTTTCGGGCTCGCCTGGGGGCTTTGATCCTGTTTGCCTTCATGATTCCGGTTACCTATATCTTTCATTTCAAGGCGGCCTTCACCAGCGGGCTGAACGTGGCCAGTCAGGAGCAGGTCGTTTCGGTGCTCAAAAACCTGGCCATCATGGGTGGTCTGCTTCTCGTTTATGGCAATGGCGCGGGCAAGCTGACCATAGGCAAGGACGCCTAATCGCGTTGAATCCCGGAAGAAATATGGCACTGCTGGCGCTGCTCGCTCTAATGCCACTCGTAGCCCTGCACGCGGCGCCAAGTCTTCCAATGGTAGCCGAGCACAATGAGTTTCGGGTTGCCCTGACGGCGAAGCTCACCACGCTTGACCCCACGGCCGCGGGCGAGCTGTACAGCCGGCAGGCCACTCAGCTTTTTTACGAAACGCTTTTCGAATACCATTACCTCAAGCGCCCTTATCAGCTGACGCCGGGGCTGGCCGAAAAGCTGCCGACCACGAGTGCCGACTTCAAGCGCTTCACGGTACAGCTGCGCAAGAAAGTTTTTTTTCACGACGACCCCTGCTTTGCCGCCACCCACGGCAAGGGCCGCGAGATGACCTCGGCCGACGTGGTTTACATGTTCGAGCGCATGGCCACGCGCGGGCTTCACTCGCCGTACTTCGACACGTTCGAGCACATCATCGAGGGCATCGACGACTTTTACGCGGGCAAGGCCGCCACGATTTCAGGGGTGCGCACCACTGGCCTCTACTCGGTCGAGCTCAGGCTCACTCGCCCGCATCCGCGCCTGGCAGATGAGCTGACCGACAGCCGCACCTCGATCATCGCGCGCGAGTGCGTGGAATTTTACGGCGACAAGTTTGCCACGCACCCCGTGGGCACGGGCCCGTTTTTAGCGCGCGAGGTCGAGCTGCATTCCAAAATCGTGGGCGTAAAAAACCCGAACTACCACCATCGCCTGTACCCCGCCGATGGCAATGCCGATAGCCGCAAGCGGGGGCTGCTGGCCGATGCCAACCACGCGCTGCCGTTCGTGGACAAGGTCGTCTTTGAAATTCTGCCCGAGGCTCAGCCCCGCTGGCTCAAGTTCATGGCGGGCCAGCTGGACATGACCACGCTGACTCGCGACAATATTCCGGTGGTGCTCGATGCCAAAGGCGGTCTGGTGGCCGACATCGCGGCGCGCGGTCTGCACCTCGAACGCGAGCCGCACAAAGAGGCGCGCGTGTTCATCTTCAACATGCTCGATGCGGTGTGGGGCCGGAAAAAAGAGCTGCGCCAGGCGTTCGCCCTGGCCCTCGACATTCCCAAAATCATCGAACGGCTTTTTTCAGGACAGGCGGTGCAGCTCGAGTCCATCATCGCCTCGAACATGTACGGCTTTGACCCGGGCTTCAAGAGCCGCTGGGGCAGGCGAAATCTTTCGCTGAGCAAAGCGCTGCTGGCCAAGGCCGGCTTTGCCGAGGGCAAGGGGTTGCCCGCGCTGAACTTCTCGGTAACCAGCGAAAGTGAGCAGCGCCAGTTCTTCGAGCTCGTGGCCCAGCAGCTGCGAGAAGCTGGAATCCCGCTCGAGCTTGAGGCCCTCACGTTTCCCGTGCTGGTGCAGCGCTTGAATCTGATGAAATTCGGGGTGAGCACGCTGGGCTTCATCACCTCCTTTCCCGATGCCGACGACTCGCTGGGCCGGGCCGTGTCGCAGTCCATCGGGGTGGGTGGCAATACGGCGGGGTACAAAAACCCCGAGGTAGACCGCCTGGGTGACGAGATTGCAGCACTTTCGAACGGGAAACCGCGAATGGCCAAGATTCACCGCTTTCAGCAGATCATGGATGAAGACCTGCCCTATGTGCCACTGCTGACCCGTATTGACAACCAGCTCACCCAGCCCTGGGTCCAAAACCATGCCTTTACCGACGACGCGTTTCTGGGCACGTTCATTAAATACCACCGGGTCAACTTTGCCGGTGAATCCTACTAAATACTAATAAGTACTAGTTAATACTTGAACTAGGTCTTGTCGCCCACGTATAACGTTAAGAGCGATACGCTAGGAGGATTTATTTATGTCCAAATTCACGAACAAGTACACGGCCCGGTTTGAGAAGTTCGCCAAAACGCTCAAAAAGAAAGCCACGTCTGAAGTGCGTAAAACCACCAAGGCCGCGACCAAAGCTTTCAAAGACGCCAAGGCCGATGCCAGCAGGCAGAGAGCGGCCTTTACCCGCCGGGCCGAGGCCTATCTTGCCGAATTCACCACGGCTGCCGCCGCCGCCGCGGGCTATAGCCGCAAAACTTCAGGCAAAAAAACCACGCGCAAGAGCTCTGGGCGCAGCACCGCTGCCGCACGCGCATAAAGCGCCCAAAGTTCGCCAGCATTCAAGCAGGATTTAGGGTATGAGCTGCCTGCCATGCAGGGGTTTATTGCCAGCATTTCAGCCACCCTACTTTCCGCCAGCGCTTTCGCGCAGGGCGGCCCGCCGCTTGCGATCGACGACCCGGGCACGCCCGGCGACGGCAAGTGGGAAATCAATGGCGCGCTGACCACCGAAATCACCCACTCGCGCCAAACCTATGGCCTGCCCGCGCTGGATTTCAACTACGGCCTGGGCGAACGCATTCAGCTCAAGTTTGAAAGCGAGGGCGACCTGATTCGCGTACTTGGCGAAGCCATCCGATACGGTGTGGGCTATAGCAAGGTGGGTGTCAAATGGCGCTTCGTGGACGAGGAAAAAACGGGCATCGCCGTTTCGATCTATCCGCAGTTTAGGTTCAATAGCCCTGTTGCGCCCGCCGACGGTAATACCAAAGCCCCGGTGCAGCTGCTGCTGCCCGTTGAGGTATTTAAAAACATCAAAGGCTTTGAGGTCATGGGCGAAGCTGGAATAAATTTTATCTCAGGACAGCTGCCGCAGCTGCTCTATGCCTTTGCGCTGGGATACCAGGTTTCGAGCCGCGTCGAAATCATGGGCGAGCTGCATGGCCTGGCGCGGGTTGATTTTCATGAGGACGAGCTGGAAGCCCGTGTAGGCGCGCGCGTCACCTTTTCGAAGCGGTTCAAGTTGCTGCTATCCGCCGGCCATACGCTGCGCACTCCCTCGGGTGACGAGCCCGGTTTTACAATGTACCTTGGCGTGCAGTACACTCCCTAGGGCATGCCGAGCCACGACCTCATTCCCTGCATTCCTCCTTCCTGGGCCCGAAGCGGGCACGCGCAGACCATCATGGGACATCTGCTGCCCTCGCCCGCGTTTGCTGCGTCCGGAAAACAGCTCACCATTCCGCTGACGGGCGGCGATAGCCTGGTCGCGGTTTATCATGAAGGCGCGGGCAACACCGTCGTTTATGTTTTTCATGGCCTGAGCGGCGACACCGATGCCAGCTATATGGGCCGCACGGCGGCCGTGTGCGCCCGGCTTGGCTACAGCGTTTTTCTCGTCAACCATCGCGGCGCCGGCCTGGGTTACGGGCTGGCGCACGAGCCTTACCATTCGGGCCGGGCCGAAGACCTTTCGGCGGCGCTGCAGTTCGGACGCAAGCTTCATCCCCGAAAAAAACACGTGGCAATCGGGTTTTCACTCAGCGGAAACGCGCTGCTCCTTTTGCTCAGTGGCCGCCGAGGCACGACCAAACCCAACGCTGCCATTGCGGTCAATGCGCCCATTGCGCTCGAAAAAACCTCGCTTGCGCTCAAGACCGGGTTAAATCGCATCTACGACCTGCGCTTCGTGCACGACTGCCGCGCGCAGATCGCAAATCCCGCCGCAAGAAAACGCGTGCCCCGGCTGGCCACCATTCGCGACTTCGATGCGCTGTATACGGCGCCGGCCAGCGGATTTCGCGACCGCGACCACTACTACGCCACCTGCTCCACCCTGGGCGTTCTCAATGAGATTCAAACGCCCACGGTGCTGCTCACGGCCAAAGACGACCCGTTCATCGACTACCGCGACTACCTGATGGCCCCGCTATCCCCGAGCGTGCACCTGCACGTCGAAGAGTCGGGCGGGCACATGGGCTATTTATCGGCCCTTAAAACACCGCTGGGTACTCGCCGCTGGCTGGACTACGCGCTCTGGCATTTCCTGACCCGAATTTAGGCCGCTTTGAGATGCGCTTTTTTATGCTTCTGGCAGACTTCAAAGATCCGCGCTTCGACGAAAACCTTGAAACAATCGGAATCGAGCTTTCCGTGTTTTACTTCCATGCCTAAGATATCCAGCGCGCGTTCAGTCGGCATGGCGCGTTTGTAGGGGCGGTCGTCGGCCGTCAGGGCGTCATAGATATCGGTAATGGTGAGCAGGCGGCTCTGCACGGGAATGTCGGCCGCCGGGCATTTGCACGGGTAGCCCGTGCCATCCAGCTTTTCATGGTGGCGATAAGCGATCTCGGGCACCAGCTCCAAGCCCCGGCTCCAGGGCACCATTTTCAGAATCTGAAACGTATTGGTCACGTGCCGTTCGATTTCCAGGCGCTCATCGGTGGTCAGCGAACCTTTTTGAATCGAAAGCTTGAAGCCTTCTTCCTTGGTCAGCGCGGTGAGCACCTCGCCGTCTTCGATCTCGACCTCGATGCTGCTCAGGTCTTGCAGCGCGCTGTTCACGGCCGCCGGAAGCACGTTGGGCTCATTGGCGTCGGTGATCATTTTCCAGGCGTTGTCGAGCTTGCGGCTAATTTCGGTCAGGTCTTCTTTCGTAGCCTGCTGGCGAAGTTTGAGATTCGAGCGCATCAGCTTCAGGCGCATGCGAATCACCTCGAGCTGCCAGCCGTGCAGTTTCTTTTCCTTATTGAGGACGTCTTCTTTGACCGAAATTTTTCCGATGTCATGCAGCATGGCCGCATAGCGAATCTCGCGCAGCTGCGTGGGCGTGAAATACACGCCTTTGAGGGGACCGGTTTCGGTGCGCGAAATGGCGTCGCCCAACGCAACCGTGTAGTCCGAAACGCGCGTGGAATGGCCCGACGTCACTGGATCGCGTTCTTCGATGGCGGTCACGCATGCGTTCACGAAGCCGTCCAGCAGCCGTTCCTGCTCTTCGAGCAGCAGGCTGTTCTCGATAGCCAGCGCAGCTTGCGCGGCCACGATGTTGAACATGCGCTCGTCGCGCTGATCGAAGTCGGGCGTGGTGCCCGCCGACGGGCGCGAAGGATAAGGCAGCTTGTTCACGAGCTGAACCACGCCTACCAGGTCCCCGCGCGGCGTAATCAGCGGCGCCGACATCATATTGTAGGTTGCATAGTTCAAAACGTGGTCAACCCTGGCCTCGGCACCGGCTGCCGGGTTAAAGTTGGCACGCTGGGGCAGGCGAGTTTTTGCCGTACGGCTCACCAGGGTATCCTCGTCCAAGGTAAATCTAAGATTTACGAGGTGTTCCGGCACCTCTTCGATCTTGATGCTGCGAGTGACCATGTTTTCAAAAACCAGCACGTCCTTGCCGTCCAGTCCTTTGCGCAGCGTAAAAATCGAACCACCATCACAGGCGCAAAGCTCGACAAAGGAATTCACGATTGTGTTCAAGAGCTTGTGTAAATTGCGATCGCCAGCCATGGCCTACTTATCGGGTGAATGCGGTTTCAATTTGAGCCGGCGTTGTTATGATGGCCGCATGCCAAAAATCATCTTGCTCGCCCTTGCGCTCCTTGCTCCAATTGCGGTTGTTTCGTGCTCCACGGTCCCAAAGCCCGCTGCCGCACCCGACCCCTTCTACCCCGACATCGCCATGCCCAATCGAACGGGCTTTTTAAAGGTTTCAGAAAACCACACGCTCTACTTCGAGGAGTCCGGCAATCCGGCGGGCAAACCCGTCGTGTTCCTGCATGGCGGTCCGGGCTCGGGCACCAAACCCAAGCAGCGCAGGTTTTTTGATCCGACCGCTTACCGAATCATCCTGTTTGACCAGGCCGGTGCAGGAAAAAGCCAAAGCGCGGACCTTCTGAAAGAAAACACCACCTGGGAGCTGGTCAAACATCTGGAGCTTCTGCGCAAACACCTGGGCGTGGAAAAATGGCAGCTCTTCGGCGGCTCGTGGGGCAGCACGCTCGCGCTGGCGTATGCCGAAGCCTACCCGGAGCGGGTCACCGAAATCATCACCTGGGGCGTGTTTCTCTCCCGCCCAAGCGAGCTCGACTGGAGCTACAAACCCGGTGGCGTGAGCATGGTGTTTCCCGATGCGTTCGCTGAGTTCGCGAACTTCATTCCAAAGCGTGAACGCGGCGATCTGGTGAAAGCGTATCTCGTGCGGCTCCACTCCAAAGACGCGATTATCCGGCGCGAAGCGGTTCGGCGCTGGACGCTGTATGAAGACGTCACCGCCACGCTGCTGCCGCAGCCAGCAGAGCAGCACACGAATGCCGAGCTCGATGACTTATATCTGCGCCGCGCGCTCATCGAAGCGCACTACATGGCCCATGGCAGCTTTCTGTCGCCCAAAAACAATGAGCTGCTCGCGCACGC
This sequence comes from Deltaproteobacteria bacterium, assembly GCA_016194725.1. Taxonomy (GTDB): domain Bacteria; phylum Bdellovibrionota; class UBA1018; order UBA1018; family UBA923; genus JACQAX01. Next base: position 22,625 of record JACQAW010000342.1, on the reverse strand, counting down.
CGATCGCCTGCGCGACATTCCGATTGTCGTCGTGGCCGGGCGCTACGACATGATTTGCCCGCATGTGTCGGCCTGGGACCTCAAGGCGGCGGCCCCTCGTTTGGAGCTGCACCTGGTTTCTGACGCCGGGCATTTGAGCATGGCGCACCCCGGGGTCCTTCGTGAGCTACTCGCGGCTGCTGATCGGTTCAGGGACTTCCGGCAGCCTTCATCAGCTGCTCGCGCTGCTGGCTTGCGCTAATGAAGCTGGCGTAGCTCCAGGTCAGGTCGTGGGCGCCTTGCATATAGCCATTGTCGCGGTTGATCTGCTCGGACAGCGCGCCATCGGGATTGCCATGCAGCTTGGTACGACGCAAGAAGGAATCGCCCGACTCGCGCAAGCCACTCAGCAGAGCGGCAAAGCGTGGATCAGAGCGCTGAAGCGTCTCGCCTGCATGCAAGCTCACGCCTGGGACCATGGCCTGCAAGAAGGGTAAACCCAGCTTGGTGATTTGCACTGAGCCCTGCTCGAAACACGCAAGCGCCACCCGGTAGCAGTACTCGGCAAACGCACTGGTGGCCAGCACCCAGGGGTTGCCTTTCTTATCCAGGCTCACGCCGTCGTAAACATCCTCGGGGTAGCGGCCAATCGCGGCCTCGATGCGATTACCGTCAAAATCAGCTTTCCTTCTGTTGACGGCATATTCGCGCTCAAAAGCCTGGCGAATTTTTTCGGCGGTCGCCAGATAGATATCGCGCGCGGGCGACATGAACGCGTCACCGGGGGCCGTGCTGTGCAGCACTCCCAGAACAACGGCGCTGTCGAGATTGGAATTTTTTCCGCGATCGCCGCCCTCGTAATCCAAAGTCGCGACCACGTAGCCCCGGCCGCCGTCCCAATGCTTTGCCAGCTCGGCTTCGATCAGCGCGGCCTGCTCGAGGTAAAACCGCGCGGCGCCGCCGTCGCCAAGCCGCTCAGCCAGGCGCGCGCCATCAAGCAACGAGCGGCGCTGTACGGCACGGGTGTAGAAATGCAGTCCCCTGACCTCTTCCCAGAGATCTATCGAAGCTTCACGCCAGTGGTGGGCCACGAACTCCAGATCGGTTTTGATCACCGAATCCGACGGCAGCTTGCCGTCGTAAAGGCGTTCGCGGACATACGAACCGGCCCCCTCGCCCATGAGTTTCTCAGCCAGGCGCACCAGCGTGATTGCGCGCAGCGCGGGACCATCATTCTGCGGTCGGCCCCACGGGCCCGTGAACGGATGACCGTCGACTTCAAACTTCGGCTCGCCTGGCACCGACGAGTAAAGCTGATTGGCGCGCGACAGGTCAACGTACTCCAACATCGCGGCGCGAGCTTGGACGCGCTCACTTTCTTTGGGTGCGCTTTCATACCTGCCCATGACCGCGTTCATCGTCAGCGCGGCATCGCGAATCCAGTGGAAGAAATAGTTGGGATCTTTTTTCGAAGGCGATGCCACAACCGTTCCGCGCGCGGTTCCCGGCGGCGAAATATTGGTGAAAAGACTTTCGCAGGACTTGCGAGTCTGGGCGGCAATCCACTGCGCAGTGGTTTCAGCGCGGGCAGGCTGCTCAAATCCGGAAACGAGCAACGCCAGAGCCGCGATGCCTAGCCATGTTTTGAAGCGCATGAACCAATCCCCTTAATGCTACTCGGGGGCCTTCTAACCGGAGTCGGGGATTAGTTCCATTGAAATCTTGACAAAAAAGCTATTATTTTAAGTACCGCGCACTTATCTCTGGTCGTAGTTGAAAAGCTCGACGCTGTGGTTGAGCGACTGAACATACAACTCAAGCCTGACGTCTTCTTTTTTCAGCTGGTCGTAGCGGTCGCCATCGGATTCGGATTCACGGGGATAAATCGTCTTCTGGTCCCCGCCCGAATGAAAAAGAGCGGTGTCGACCAGCTTGGACCAGCTGGGTTTTTTGGAGCTGTTCCAGGTCGAAACCACGCATTCGGCTTTAATCAGCCCCACCTTGTCCTTCGAGGTGGCCAGGCTGCCGTAATACTCGCCCGAATCTTCCTCGGTATCCGCATGGCAGCCCACCCACAGAACGCCGAGGTTCCGGGCTTTGGCAAACTTGCAAACCGCCGCCCAGTCAAACGCGACGGGAGTGCTCGTAAAAATTTCGTTTTGGGGTCCGGGCTTGGCAAGCTCGATATTGCGTTCAAGCGCCCGGCGCACCAGATTCGCACTGGTTTTCGGAGTCAGAACTCCCAAAAAACCCTGTCCCGCAATCGACTCATGAAACCCCAGCCGGATACCGGCACAGGGATCATCAGTGCTGTTGGCCAAAGCCGCGTGGCTCAGACCAAAAACCAGGGATAAGGCCAAGACAAAGTTCCGCAAAGTCATGGGATGTTACTTTGCAATCGGAATGCCGGTCTTGGAACCAGCCAAAAACTACGAGATTCCAGGGGGCTGACTACCGAAAACTAGTCATCCGATGAGTTAGCTGTCAACTCGGTAAACAGAAAACGAAACTGGCCAGTGAGCGAGTGGCGTAGGCCAAAGAGCTCAAATCGAAGTCCAAAGTCCATTAAAGTGTGGCCAGTACCCACAACCGGATCAGTTACGGGCTCTGGTGCGGGCGCGGGTACCGGTACACGATTACAGGTCACGGGGTCGTCTCCGGCCCCTGCAGCTCGTAAACCACATAGTCATCGCGAACAACGGCCCGGCTCACCAGATCCGCCAATGCCGCCAGCACCTTCTTATGAAAAACAGGATCGTGATAAATGATCCGCAGCGTTCGCGGATTCATGAAAACCGAGGCCCGCAGATTCTGTAAAACCCGGTCCAGCGGAACGTCACGAAACGGATTGAACAGAAACACCACTGTCGCATCGGCGGGAATTTCGAACTCGGCGGCATCGACGTGCACGATTTGTATCTCCCGACACGGCACATTGCGCCGCCGCAGAAAACTTTCGCAGTTTCTGCGCGCCGCAACCGCAAGGGACTCCGCCAGCTCAACCCCGATAACTCTCGCAAAAGGAAACCGCGCCGCAACGAACAGCGCGCGCCCTTTGCCACAACCCAGATCGACAAAAACGTCATTCGCGCCGATATTGAACTGCCTTAAAATCGGTGGCAGCCCAAACCACGCCACCGGCGCGTAGCGGTCCGAAAACTCAGCTGGAGTACCCAGCGTTTCAACCGATACCGTACCCCGGGTCTCGACCCGGAAATATAGGTCCAATCCCAGGCTCGAGGCGGCGGTGGTGTAAGCCTTGAGACGCTCCACGATGTTTTGCAGAATCATTTGATGCGAAAAACCTTCCTGATCGTGGCTCGGGTTTTGATGTCGAAAGGCGGCTCTATCCAGCCCGCTGCTTCGATTTCACTGGCCTGAGCGGTTTCGGCGCGGCGGCGAATGCACTGATTCAAGGCCGGGGCGTCAGCAGCGGTAAGCTCGGCAACGGGCTTGGGCTGCCAGGTGCTGCAATCCACGGCCGAAGACACTGTGCGCCCCTTTCGCCCGCCAAGCCATTCGTTGAACGTGACGTGCACTCCGCGCAGTACCGACAGGGTCATCAGCGCCGAAAGCTTGGCCCGATCGCTGTAACCCGTAAATCCTTTTTCAATCGCGCTCACCAGCGCCACGTCACTCCGGCTGGCATGATAGCGAGCCCACAGCAAAACAAACTGCACGGCCGCCTCCTGGCCGGTAGCCAGCAGCTCGCGCGCATCCCCCACGTCAAACTTCGCCGCAAGCAAGTCATAGCCGTAGAACTCGCAACGGCAGTCGTTCATCAGCGGCTGCAGCTTGGCAAACACCGCTTTGATGTCGCGGCCATTGAAATCACTGGCGTCGAAAAGCCGCAGGATGCTGACCACATCCTGAAAAGCCTTCTTGGACTCGATGGCACGCAGAAAGTTCAGATCGTAGTCGGCCGTGGCCTTGATTTTCATCTTGTGCCAGAACCGCTTGCGATAAAGCTCGCCCAGCTCCTCGACTCGCTCGTTGTTGATGCCCGCCTCGAGCAGGTGGGCCAGGTCGGCCTTGGCCATGCCGCCGCTGAACGGGCCCAGGAACATGACGCTGGCCACGCGCCGGTCAAACGACTCCGAACGCACGCCGCTCATGGCATGCGAAAAAAGGAAGATGATCTGCACGCCGGCAACTCCGGCCGCCACGGCAATCCAGCGGCTGCGCTGCCGTTTTCCCAAACCCAGCGCATTGGACGTGTTCACCGTGGTCATGAAAAGAAAAAGCAGCGTGGCGATGACGAAAATTCCGAAGGGTGAAAGAAAATATTCGCGAAACACCGCCGCCAGCGCTATAAACGCCACCCAGCCCGTGCGCACGCTCCAGCGCACGAGCGGATTGGCCGCGTTCCACAAGTTGATGTAAAATCGCTTGGTCGTGGCCGGCCGCGAGATGCTCATCGACAGCGCGTGAAAAAATGAAATCATCAGCAGCGCCGTCATCCATCCGTAAATATCGATACCAGCCAGAATGGGCTCCAGCTGATCGCGCAAAAGCTGAGTGGGCGCCGCGGCGGCTACGTGGTGCACGTGGGTCAGGTCCATGACGTGCACGTCACGCTTGATGAATACCAGCATCACCAGCACCACCAGCGACGCCATGAAAATCACCACCGAGGCGAACACGCTGGTCATGTAGTGCAAGGCCAGCACGTTGCGTTTCGAGATGGGCAAGGCCAGAATCCAGTCCAGATTTTTCGGCACCAGCATGAACGTCAAACCCCAGGCCAGCAACGGTCCGATGAACACCAGCATGCCCAGGTAGAACTCGTAGCCGCCGAATAGTTTGTCGAGCGCCAGGATTCCCACGAACGACACGACGACGTACAGGGCGGTGACTTTAAGGATGATATGGCTGAAAAGCCGAAACAGGCTATGCAACGTCTACCTCACCGAGGAAGTGGTGCTGGTCGTGAAACCCCCCGCGCGTGAAGTAGATGAAAATTTCCTCGGCCGTGATGCCTCGATAGTCGTGCAGCCGTTCAGGCACCTCGAACTTCTGCGAGAGCTCGCGACTTACGATGTGCGACGTGGAACCGTCGGAGTTCAAAGCCACCTCGACGCAATCGGTGGTGTTGAAAATCGGATGCGGCTCGTTCTGGGCGCGGCGAATCTTCAGAAACAGCTTGGACAAGTCGCGCACCGGCACATCCAGGCTCACGAGGCCGTCATGCATCAGGATCATGTGGTTGGCGTAGTTCTGCACCTCACTCACGATATTGGTGGCCATGACCACGGTGCCGCCCTGGCGGGTGAAGCGGCCCAGATAGTCCATGAAAAACGCGCGGGCGTTGGCGTCCAGCACGGCCGTGATTTCGTCCAGGATGAGCAGCTTGGGCTGAATGGCCGCCGCGGCGGCAAATGCGACCTGCATTTTCTGGCCGCGCGAAAGTTCTCGGAAATGTTTATTGAGATCGATGCGCAGCTCGCGCAGCATGCCTTCGAAAATCGCGCGGTCCCAGCGCGGATATATTTCCGCGAAATATGAGAAGAGCTTGTTCATGCGCAACGGCAGGTGATAATCGAGCGACTCCGACACGTAGCCGATCTCGAGGTTGAACGCGTCGCTTTCGCTGTCGATGGGCTGACCCAGCACCGTTCCGCTGCCGGTATCGGGCATCTCGTAACGCATGAGCAGCCGCATGAGGGTCGACTTGCCCGCCCCGTTTTTACCCAAAAGAATATAAAAGTTTCCGGCCTCCAACTCGAGCGAGACTCCGCGCAAGGCCAGGTTGGAGCCGTAGGACCGGGTGACGTTTACGAGTTTGATGGCAAGACTCATCTCTATACTCTTCGTAACCGCCCAGCCCCCGCTGGATAGGCAGATGCTGCCGACTGTGCTATCGGGTGCAACCATGATGCCCGCACTACTGTTGTTTACCGTAGCCCTTGCTGCCCCCACAGGGCCCCTGCATTGCCCCGACGACATGGGGGCCGTTGCAGGGTTTTGCATGGACCGTTTTGAGGCGCCCAACGAGGCCGGCGTCAACCCCATTACCGCGGCCCGGGCCACCGAGGGCGAGCAGTGGTGTTCGGCGCGCGGCAAACGCCTGTGCAGCGAAGCCGAATGGGTGCGCGCCTGCCAAGGCGAAGCCGGCCGCAAATATCCCTATGGAAACCGCTACAAAAAGGGCGTCTGCAACGACGACAAGGAGTGGCGCATGCCCAACTGGGGGAAAATCGCGAAGTACCCCGCTCACGAGGGCAAGCTCGAGGTGGAGCGCCTTTACCAGGCCGATCCCAGCGGCTCACGCCCGGGCTGCGTATCGCAAGACGGAATCCACGACCTTACGGGGAACGCTGCGGAATGGGTGTCGCGCTCGTTTCCCAACCGCAATAATTTCGCGCACGTGCTCAAAGGTTGCTACTGGGCGGGCTGCTATGGTGGCGCCCCCCCCAGCTGCGCCTTCGTGAATCCGGCGCATCCAGGCAAGTTCAGAACCTACGAAGCCGGGTTTCGCTGTTGCCTAAGCCCAGCCAAACCATCGGAATATTAAAGCCTTTGCCACATTGCAGTGCGTCATTTCACGTGATATTCAGGGTCCACCATGAAGGCCCTTGCTCTGATATTCACCGCCGCGCTTTTTGCCAGCCTGGCCCAGGCCAACGTCGACAACCGCGACTTTCAGTCACCCGTGCGCAACCAGCTTGGGCGCGGCACGTGCACCGCTTTTGCAGTAGCCGGCGCCATGGAAGCCATGCCCGGCATGCCCACTCAGCTCAGCACGCAGTACCTGTATGCGGTGATGAAAAAAACCGAGCTCGAGCAGAACGTTAAAACTTTTCTGACCCTGGGCGTGCGCCCGAAAAACGGGTTCGTGACCGCTGGCGAAGCGCTCGAACATTATGTTCCGGTGCTGCAGAACTACGGCATTCCGTCGGAACGTTTCATGCCTTACGACGGCCTGCCGCCCGAGCAGAATCTGGCCTGTGCCGTGACCTCGCATTTTTCGGGCGCCTCGCCGCAGCTCGATTTTCTTTGCCAGGCGCGCGTGACCGACAATGAAATTCTGCGCACTACGCCCTATGGAAAATACCATATCGGCGCGGACACCGAGGTGATTCACTATCCCCAGGTGCAAAACCCCGAGGTCCTCAAAGCCGCGCTCGAAGACCGGCGCGCCGGCCACTGGGTGCGTTCGATTCCCGTGAGTTACCTTATTCAGTCCTCGCAGTGGAACGACCCGTCGGCCCGCGGAAATATCGACCTCGACCAGCACGTGCTGGTCGAGATCCGGCTGCCCACGGGCGTGGTGCGCATGCCTCTGGCGATTGCGATCCTGCGCGCCGACTACCCGACCTTGGAGGAAAGCGGAAACATCCTGCTCGTAAAATTCTCGCCTCAGGACGAATGGGCTGGTCACGCCGTCGAGATCGTCGGTTACGATGATACCGGCTTTCTGATCAAGAACTCCTGGGGCACCGCCTGGGGCACCGCCGGCTACGGCCACGTCAGCTTTGCGTATCATCGCATCTTTTCGACACAGGCGCTGGTGATTCACTCGGGCTGGTCCAAGCCCCCCGCCACCAATAACGCGCAGGTGCAGTATGCCGACTACCGCTTGAAAGTATTCTTCGATCCCTTGCGCCGCAACCTGAGCCTTTCCACCTTTACCGAATCGCGCGAAGATCCCCTGTTCAGCATGGTGACCTACCAGGTGTACGCACAGGGCATCCTGGGCAACTGGATGCGGGCCACGCAGCTGCCCAGCTTTTATAGCAGTGCGCTCTATCCGGAATACTGGTCGCAGGGTTTTGGAGCCACCTTCTGGAACGTGATGAACCTGCCCACCAAGCTCGCAGCCGTCGTGACCTACTACACCGATCCGAATTCTTACACGACCCGCACCTACTACGACATTGGCCAGCCCGGCCTGCACGACTTCGCCCCGAATTCCCAGCTCGCGATTCCGTAGGCACCCCTGGGTAGTGTAGCGCGCACACAGGCCTGGCGCTTCCAACTCAAGAAACCAGCCAAAATTGCCGATACAGCAAGGCATGACCGTGCGTGAGAAATTATTTTTCGGAACATTCTCCATCCTCGTGGTTCTGGCCATTGCTACTGCCGCCGCCGCGATTGCCGCCAGCAACGGCAGCCTGACGCTCATTGGCTTCGTACCCGAGCTGCACTCGCTGACCATCGTGGATACCGATGCCCTCAACGGCCGCTCACCCGCCGCCGAGCTTGCGGCCGCCAACGAGGATATCGAGCTGGCCCGCATCATCGAAGTCAATAACGCACCAGGCGTCTTCCAGGTCACGATTGGCTCGAAAAACAGCGGCCTCCTGAAAGGGGCGGGCGAAACCGGTCCGGCTTACGCGCTGACCTACAACACCTCGAGCGTGGACCTGGCCAACGGGCCCAGGACGGTTGAAGCCGGATTCCGCGCGGGCGGCACCCGTACCGTGCACGTTCTCAAAATTCATCTCGTCACCAAAACTCCCGACCAGCTGGCCAAAATCGCGCGCGGAACCTACACCGATACGATCACCTTTTCCGTCGCGGCAGATTAGACAGCTCTTGAAATCCCGACTATACTCTCGGTTAAGTGCCGGCTCAAAACACCCGCGTGACGTGCATCGCGTTTTTTCCCCTGCTGCTCCTGGCTGCCGCCAGCGCGCACGCGTTTTCCCTGGCCCCGATGTCCGTTTCGCTCGATCCAAATGGAAAGGGGGCCACGCGCTCGTTCACGATAGATAACAACAGCGGCGAAAAGCTCGCGATCCAGGTTTCCATGGCCGCGCGCGAGGTCAACGCCGCGGGCGTCGAAAAAAACCCCGACGCCGACGATGACTTCGTCGTTTATCCGTCGCAAATCGTCCTCGGCGGTAACGAAAAACGAACCGTGCGCGTAACCTGGGCCGGTAATGCCAAACCCGATAAAGAGCTCGCCTTCCGCATCATCGCCGAACAGCTGCCGGTCGACACGCATAAGCCCGACAAAAAAGACCAGGCCGTCATTCGCATGCTTTTGCGTTACATGGGCGCGGTATACATTACGCCGCGCGGCTCTTCGCCGCGTATCGAGGTCATCAGGCTCGAGCACGTGAAAAACAAGCTCGCCGTCACGGTCGGCAATCTGGGCACAGCCCACCAGATCATCAACTCGGCCAGGATCAGGATTGGTTCCGTCGAGCTCAAGGACGAAGACACCAAGGCATTGAGCGGCCTGAACCTGCTTGCGGGGGGCGAGCGTCGCTTTGAAATTGCCTGGCCCGCGCAGCTCACTGCCGAAAACTTGAAGTCGAAAGCGGAACTTGAGATTAAAAAATAACGCTCATCTCCTCGCGACGTGCGCGTTGCTCTGCTTTACGCCGGTGTTGGCGCTGACCGCGCCACCGGCCGAGGACCCCTTTCGGAATGCCTTCAGTAAAAAAAAAAGCCGGATAGCCCTCGGGTAATCGTTCCGGTTCTCATCGAAAACCGTCCGAGCGGCGAGCTTTTCATTTTTCCTTCAGCCGATCGAAATGTCTTCAAGGTTCAGGGGCCCGCGATGCTCGAGTATCTTAAAGACTGGATCAGCGCCGATCGCATCAATCAGCTTTCAGCGCATCTCGTGGCCGACCCCCGCACGGGCGAACGCTTACTTGCCGCCGATGCCCTGACTTCGGTGGGGCTCAAGCCAAAATTCGACGAAAGCACGCTCGAGCTGCGTATCGAGGTCCCACCCGATATCCGCAAGACCAATCTGGTGTATCTGAGTGGCCGCGGAATTCCACCCCAGATCGGCGAAGCGCTCGCGCCCAGCCCATTCAGCGGCTTCGTGAACACGCGCGTGGGCGAGGACTTCAACTTTCACCACAACGACGGAACCGATGGACGACGCCCGTTTCGCAGCGACCTGGACGGCGCCTTGAACTATAAATCGTGGGTCATCGAAGCGGCTTCGAATTATACCAGCCAGCAAGACCACACCTTCACGCGCGGCGACGTACGGCTGGTCAAAGACGACCCCGCACACACGATCCGATACGCCGCCGGCGATCTCAGCTATCCCATCAGCACCTACCAGCACTTTCGCCCCATGGCGGGCTTTACTTTTGCCAGCAACTTCACGCTGCAGCCGTACCGGGTTACGATTCCGCTCAGCAGCAACGAAATTTTTCTCAAAACGCCTTCCCGGGTCGTCGTCTTCATCAATGGCTTTCAGTCACAGGTTCTTTATCTACCTGCCGGGCGTCAGGATTTGAAGAGCCTGGCCTTGGGCAACGGCATCAACTTCGTGCGCCTCGAGATCACCGACGACGTGGGCCGCGTCGAAGTGCTCAACTTTCCCTGGGTATCCGATGCGGATTTGCTCACCAAGGGCCTACATCAGCTGGCCTACAGCGTGGGCTTTCCTTCCACCCAGGTGGGCAACCACCGCGACTACAACTCAAGCCTGCCTACCGTATCCATCTTTCACCGCTACGGACTGAGCGACACGCTCACCGTGGGCGCGAACTACCAGGGCGATCACCGGCAGCTCGTGGGCGGCGTCGAAGTCACCGAGGCCCACCGCTGGGGCACGCTGGGCCTTGAGCCCACGATCGGACATCTTTCGGGCTACAAGAGCGCGCTGGCCGGGCGGCTGCGCTACAACTACACCGATTACAACGGCCCTCGCTTCACCCAACGCAATCTGCTTTTTGGCGTCGAATACAAAGATGCGCATTTCGCCGAGCTCACCGATTTCGATGCAATCGCGCCTAACGTGATTCCCGCCGTCAATCTCACGGCGGGCTATAGCCAAACCGTACTGCCCGAGGTCAATGCCCGCCTGAGCGGCACCTACGACTTCAACCGCGGCCCCGGCACCGTGAACGACTATCTGGGCTCGCTTGCGCTGGTGAAGTCGTGGAAGAGCGGCATGCAGGCCAGCCTCACGCTGACCCACCGCCGCTCGCAGACCGATCAGAGTGAAAATGACCTGTTTTTTCTGCTCTCCTGGGTCATGCCCGAAAGCAACCACTTCGTCACCGCCAGCGAAGATACCGCGCGCAAGGCCCAGCGCGTGGAATGGCACTACAACTCACCCCAGCTTGTCGGCGGCTACAGCGCGGGTGCCTCTTTCGAACGCGCACCCGATGCCAACCGAACCGATGCCTCGCTCGATTACACGGGCAACCGCGGCACACTGGGCGCCTCACACAATCTAACGACCAACTATGCCGGCTACCAGCAGCAGACCACAAATCTCAGGGCCGGCACCTCGGTTGCTTTTGCGGGGGGCCGGTTCGCCATCGGACGCCCCATCACCGACGCGTTCGCCATCGTGGCGGTGGCCGAGCATCTCAAAGGGCAAACCATCGACGTCAATCCCAACAGCAACGAATATTACGACTCGCGCGCCGACTGCCTGGGCCCGGCCGTCGTGTCCAACATACGCTCTTACCAGTACTATCACCTGTATCTCGATCCTTCACGCCTGCCGCCTGGACTCGAGCTGGGCGAGGAAAATTACGCGCTGCTGCCTGACTACAAAAGCGGAGTGCTGATTCGCGCGGGCACCGACGCGGCAATCATGCTGGCGGGCGTGCTGTTCAACGCCAGTCACGTCCCCATTGCCCTGGAATCGGGTGAAGCGCTGCTCAAAGGCGACCCCAATGCCAAGCCGATCGTCGTATTTACGAACCGCAAGGGCAAGTTTCGCGTCGAGGGCTTCAAGCCCGGCACCTATGTACTGCGATTTTTCAGCGAAAAATGGGCGCTCCTGGAATTTTCCATTCCGGATACCGCGTTGGGTGTTTACGATATTGGCAGTCTGACTGCACGTCCGCTAAGATAGGACCAGGTATGACGGGAATTGAAAAACCAGGAATCATCGCGCCGCTCACGACACTGGCCCTGCTGCTTGCCGCAGCACCGGCTTTCGGCGGAAACTGCCATCTGGGCCTGAACGTCAGCAACGTCAATCTGGTCTGGAACACGTCGTTGCCCACGCAGCAGATCAACTTCACGGTGACCAAGCAGAAAACCGATGCCTGCGATTTCGTTGTCACGTTTTCCAAGGGCGGTGCGGGCGACTACAACCGACGTATGACCTCAGGCGCGAGCACTCTGAACTACCAGCTCTACAAGGAATCCTCGCTGACCAATATTCTAAAAGACGCGCCAGACGTTACCAGCGCCAACGATGCCATCACCGGAAGTTTTGGAACCGGCGCCAACCAATCGCAGTCGCTGACTTATTTTTTGCAGATCCCATACAATCTGGCTACTTCGCCGCGCCTGAAGCTGGCGGGCACGTACCTCGACAGTTACGTCGTGAGCGTTTTCAACGGCACCGCCAGCAGCGGGCTATCGGGGCCCGATCAGACCGCGGGCGTCTCGTTGTCGACCGAAGTACCGCGCAACGTGCAGCTTTCGCTGGTGTGCACGGGCGCGGGGTTTGACCCCAACTCCACGGCCCAATCGCTGGATTTCGGTACGCTGACCGAGAACGCCGTTCGCACGTTCGACATCCGCATTCTCACCAACGCCGGATTTTCCGTCACGTTCGCCTCGCAAAACCAGGGCGTGCTTCGTCATACCTCGCCGGACGTGCGAACCACGATTCCCTATGCGGTGACTGTCAACTCCGCATTTCAAAATCTGACCAACGGGCCGGTGGTGGTTGCAACGGGCAGCGGGCAAACCACAACCAGTGGAACCGTCAATCCGGTCTCGATCACCATCGGGTCGCTCAAAGACGAGATAGCCGGCAACTACTCCGACAACATCACCGTCACCGTAGCCACTACCGAGTAGAGGCTAGTTCGCGGCGATCGTAAACGTCAGCGTGTCGCTGTACGTACCTGACATCAACGACGCCGAAGCCGCTCCCGTGTACGAAATCGTCAGCGACTTGGTCGCGTTCACCACAGCGGTTGTCGATCCGGTGCTGGTGACTTGCTGAGGCGTAGCGCTAAGCGTGACCGTCGTACCGTTGTACTTTGCCGTGTAGGCCACGCTTCCCAGTGAGCCGTTCTTGAGCGAGCCGGCGTTCGTCGAGCTCATCGTCACCTTGTAGCCCAGAGAGTCATTGCTTTGCTCGACGACGTCGGCAACAGGCAAGTTGGCTTGGGTCGTGGTCAGGTCCAGCGCATTGAATGGCGCGATACCCGTTACCGTAATGGCCACCACCGTCGGCACCGTACCTTGAATCGTCACCGACCCTGAAGTCGCGGCATGCGCGCCCGACACGTAACCCAATGCGATCACTGCTGCCAATAAACCGAATCTCATTTTCATTTGAATCTCCGTATTCACCGCAAGTTTTAAAGCTGCTGCAACCCCGTGTCCTTGGATTGCTGGATTTGTACCAACTGGTCTAAAAACTCATCGGTTCCTTAATCCTGAAACAATAACGGCAACTTGTAACAGCTTCCGACAGCAGAACCGCTTCTGCTTCCAGTTTACTCCGGTCCCACCCGGTCCGCCAGCCAAGGCTGCAGTGTCAGAACTGCCCCGGGCAAATGGTGCCACAAAGTCTGGACGTTTGGCGGATTGTGCTGCATATAGAGAGATCCAAAGGAAATTTATGAAAACACTGACTGAATTCGATGCCTTCCGCCTGAAAAACGCCATGAACACCAAAAAAGAGCTTACGGCAGCCGGCAAGACCGCGGAAGAGCTTCCCGCGGCTATGGGCGAAGCCCTGAAGCTTGAAGGGGACAAGCTTACCCTTTTCCTCGCAGCCCTCGAAGTTGCCGAGGAACGTCCTGAGGGGTTAAAACGCGTCGTGGTATTCGCGGTCGAAGAAGGCAAGTCAGCACCCAAAGGCGCGCTGCTCAAAGGCGACAAGAACTTTTTAGCTGAATTTTTCGCGCCACCGCAAAGCGCCCAGAAGCGTTTTGATTCCCGTGACGGCGGCGGACGCGACGGCAAACGTGGCGGCAAAGGCAAAGGCGGCGGCAAAGGCCGTGGCGGACGCAATGAAGGCGGCGGACGTGGTCCACGCCCCGAGCGCGCTGCACCCGTGAATGTTCCTCATAATCCACTTAAGGTGGATATTTTCGTAAAGCCCGGAGCTTCGACCGCGAAACCAGGTGAAGAGCCAGCAAAACATTCGCGCCCACCGCGCAAACGCCGCCCGCCTCACCCACCGCTCAATACGGGCCCGGTTGATCCGGCGACATTGCCCAAGCCGCTGGCCAAGCCCATTGAAACCGCACCAAAAGCTGCGGCGGAAAAAAAACCGGACAGCTCGGAATCCTCCGGCTCTGAAGCTCCACCACAAGCCTAACCTCAGGCAGCTTTTTTAATGGCCTCGTCGGTGCCGATGGCGGCGGGTAATTCCGCGTTCAATTTATTAATCGCAGCCAATCCCTCACGCGTCACCACCGCCGTGCCGGCCAGCAGATCGTGCAGCCCCTGCTTGCGGGGGTGAAAGCCAAGAAACAGCAGACCCAGCCCCATGGGTGCCAGCGCAAAGAGAAACGCGAAATAGCGGGCCAGCGCGCGCCAAACCGTCACGGGTCCAAGGTCAGCTCGCACCAGCCGCAGACCCACGATCAATTTGCCCGGCGAGCCACCCAGCACGCCCTGCAAAATTCCATAGTAGAAAATTCCAAAGCCCAGACTCAGAAAAAAGCCAAAGACGTTGGCCACCCTTGAAATCCGCTCGGGTTCAAAACCGCGAAGCGACATGGCAAAGCCCAGAAAAATTCCAAAACAGATGGCCAGCATCGTGCCAAAAGTAACGTACAGCACGCCGTCGACGGCCATAGCCACGGCGCGAATCCCAAAACCGGCGTAGCAAGCCACGTCCGCTCTGCCGAACTCGGGCTGGACGGCGGGCGCGACTGAAACGCCCCCGTATTGGCCAGCGGTCAGGGGCAGCACCGCCGGCTCGTCGGCCTGGGCCAGCTCGGTTTTCGAGAGCGGCTCCCAGCTCTTCATCCCCTCGCGCCACGCCAGGGTGGTGAGCGGAATATTCCCGCTGCGCAAACGCGCCAGCACATCCTCGCGCGTGAGCGGCCCGACAGACTTGTTATTTATGCCCAGATACCAGGACGCCATAAAGCGTGAGTTCCCCCAAATACCTTATCGGTAGAACTCGGCAAAAACTTTAGGCCATGCCGCGATTTCATTTTTGCCTGATATTCTCTGACGATATCGCGCGCGGATGGAGCGAGTTCAGGGGCGCATAAACCACCGCCACGCGGTCAAAGCACTTTTGAAGATTTTTCTGAAACTTCTCAAAGGCCGGGCTCTTCAGCTCTTCGATCTTGATCAGGCTCGTCTTCACCTCGCGGCGATCGACGATTTTCAGGCCGTGCGCGGTTTGCGTGATCTTTCGCGAAACCTTGACCCAGGGGCTGTCAATCGAGCACTCGGGCGCGTTCTGGCCCAACAGCTTGATGTTGTCGACAAAATCGGTGTCCTGAATAATGTCGGGGTGACCCTGGAAAAGGTCGGATACCCGCTTCTTGGTCTCGAGCCGAATCAGGTGGTCGACATCCTGTTGCCCCAGGTAGAAGGCGGGTCCCACCGTTGTGCGCATCGAATAGCGCTGTTCTTCCCAACGCAGCTTGATGTTGAAATCGGCGGTCACGCGCGAGTTCAGGTCGTAAGCGTCGATTTGGCTCCACTTCAGCCGATTCTCTTCCACGAGCGCGGTGATAATGGCGTGGTCGACATGATCCTTGGATTGCTTCATCAAGGCACCCGTGTAGCCCGCGGCCCCACGCCCTTTGAAATTCAGCACCGCTTCGATTTTGGCGTCGCCGCTGGGCTCAAGAGTGACGCGCGAGGAATTCTCACGCAGCGAATCCTGCGCCAGGCCGGCGGGAATCGTTCCCAGGCGCGAAGCTTTGGGCTCCACGATGAGTGCCTTGCGGTCGATGATGTCCGTGAATATTCCCTGCGCGAAGCTCGCAAAATTCGTAGGGTCAATCCACCACTCCCGCCCCTCGGCCCTGGCCCACACGATCGCGTGGTTGAAGGCGCCGGTATAGGCCAGCGGCGGCAGCGGACTGGGCTGGGTGCTGCGCTCGACCCAGGCCACGTCGGCCGTCACGCCCAGCTTGCGCAAGATCGCCACCGTGCCGCTCGCGAAATCCTTGCAGTCGCCAAACTTGGTTTTCGCCACCACCTCAAGCGGGCGTGGCACATGCCCCCCGGCGATGGGCCGCCAGTCGCCCATATAGCGTACCTCGGTGTTGAGCTCGGAGGTAATCGTATTGAGGCGCTCGACCATCGTCTTCTTCGTTTTAGCCGCTTCCAGTATTTTCTGATACGACGGTGGCAGCTCGGCGTTCACCACGGCATCGTATTTTTCCGCCAGCGAGTCGCCCAGCTCGGCATAGTCTTTCGCGCTCGACACCACCACCCAGGTTACGTCTTTCTGGCTGGTCGAGGGCCAGGGCTCGTCAATCGCATGGGTGTACAGCGGCGATTTCAACTTCACCGTCAGCTCATACTCGTCATCTGATTTTTTGCTCTGCACGATCTCGAGCTTGCCTTGCGGGTCGTTCTTTTCGATCTTGAGCGGCATCTCCGAGCGCAGGTGGATGTCGTACTTCTTGACGTTCCAGTTATGGCCGAACTCGAAGCGCGCCGAATAATGGTTCGGAAACGGCACCTCTTTGTGTTCCTCGACGTACTTCACGTGCAGCATCGAACCGATCTGCACTTTTGGAAACGCGATCACGACCAGATTCATCTGGTCAAAGCCGCTCAGGCGGCTGGCCTGCGGCTTGTCTTCGATGAACTCGCTGTCGACCTGAAAGGTGGTGCCCTGATTTATCGTGGAAGCCTCAAGCACTTTGAACTTGGAGGCGCGCGAGTTGTAGCCCAGCCGGTAGTTCGACATCGAGCGCGCGCCGTCGCGCAATATCGTGTTCAAGCTCTCGGTGGTCGACTTGAAGGTGCCGTCTTTTCGCACGTCGATGTCGAGCTTGTAGCTCTCGGTGGCCCATTCCGAATCGTCGGGTGTGGCCCAGCGCGCGTGCGCGGCAGGCAAGGACCCAAGAAATGCACCCAGACCCAACAGTACGAAAATTTTCATCAACTACTTATCGACAGATTACGGCCGGGGCTGGCCGGGCAATTTTTGCTTAGGAGGCATAAGCATACTACATGAAAACGTGCTCCGCTCTGTATTATTCAACAGGCAGGTAATCCACGCGCAGGATTTCCAGTTCCTGCTCGCCCCTGGGCGTCTTGAGCTGGACGGCATCTCCTGCCTGGGCGCCCAGCAGCGCCTTGGCCAGCGGCGAAATCCAGCTCACCCTGCCCCGCTGGGCGTCGGTTTCGTCGATGCCGACGATCACGTATTTTCGCGACTCGCCCTCTTCGTTCAACACCGTCACGGTCGCGCCAAAAACGATGCGCTCCGATTTCTGCGAGCTCGGGTCGACCACCTCGGCCGCATCCAAGCGCTTGCCCAGGAATCGGATGCGGCGATCGATTTCGCGCAGCCGCCGCTTGCCGTAGATATAGTCGCCATTCTCAGAGCGGTCGCCGTTGCCCGCCGCCCACGAGATGGTCTTGACCAGCTCGGGCCTTTCGGTGTGCAGCAACCGCTTGAGCTCGTCTTTCAGGCGCGCAAAGCCCACGGGTGTAATATAATTTTTAACGCCCTTGGGAATCGCGGGCCCGGACGATGACGCGTCATCGCCGGAATCCGTATCATTGCCGTCAGTCTCCCTGGTAAATGCCTTGCTCACTGGAATCCCTCTGGCATTGACTTTAGACCACAGCGGGGAGATTTTATAGCACATGAAGAAAAAAGTAGCCGTAATCCTGTGTGGCAGTGGTTACCTTGACGGCAGCGAAATTCGCGAAGCCGTGGGAACGCTGTGGGCCCTGAGTCAGCACTCCAACGTCGTCGATGTGCAATGCTTTGCGCCCGATAGCGCCCAGGCTGACGTCATGAACTGCCTGACCAGTCAGCCCGTCAAAGGTGAAACGCGAAACCAGCTGGTTGAGAGCGCGCGCATCGCACGCGGCAAGGTGGCTCCGCTGACGCAGCTCAATCCGCGCGAGTTCGACGGCGTCATCATGCCCGGAGGCTTTGGTGCGGCCAAGAACCTTTGCAACTTTGCCCTCGCCGGCTCAAAGGGCGTGGTTTGCGCCGAGCTGTTCGCGGTGCTCGAACCCATGTATACCGCAAAAAAACCCATCGGCGCCGTTTGCATAGCCCCAGCCATTTTAGCCCTGGCCTTCAAGGGCGAGAAGCTGGAGCTTACCGTGGGCGCCGACGGCGAGGCCGCGCAGGAAATCACCAAGCTGGGCCACCGCCACGTCGTTTGCAAGCCCGACGCCTGCGTCGTCGATAAAGCTCATCGCATCGTCACTACTCCGGCCTATATGTACGACAACGCCCCCTTGCACGAAATATTCACCGGCATTCAAAAACTAACCCAAGAGGTTGTAAGCCTATTATGAAAATGAAACTCATTGCTACCGCGGCGCTTGCCCTGTTTTCCACCATGGCTCACGCCGAAACGCGTAAATTCGCCATGAATACGGTCGAAGTCAGCGGCGTGAAAATGTGGCTGCCCTCGACCATGGTCGTAAAAAAAGGCGACGAGGTTGAAATCACGGCCACCAGCCGGCTGGGCAAAGGCACCATGCACGGCTTCACCATCGAAGGGTACAAGATCGTCGAGGCGCCAGACGAAAAAGGCAAGGTCATCAAGTTCACCGCCGACAAAGCCGGCATCTTCCCTTTTCGCTGCCATCTGCACCCTGCCCATGTGGGCGGACAGCTGGTCGTACTCGAGTAGACTTGTCTGTGATCGGTTTGGGTTTATAAACCGATTAGCCCCATATCAAACGTAGGGCAGCTCGCGAGTAAGCACTTCAGTATTGTTCCACAACGCATCGAGCTCGTGGTCGAGCGCCATGTTGCTCATGTACTCCGGCGCCATCTTGGCCGAGGCCGGGCCCGCACTCGTTCCAAGCACGCCCGCCGCCGACTGAACACCAGGAAGCACGATTCCTTCGCAACGGGCTACCACAGCGGTTGCCAGGCAGTTACCCAGCAGATTCACCGCCGTGCGCGCCATATCCATGAATGCATCGACGCCCAGAATCAGTGCCACGCCTTCGATGGGAAGGTTAAAGGCAACCAACGTTCCCGACAGCACGACAATCGAGGCCCGCGGCACCGCGGCCACGCCCTTGGTGGTCAGCATCAGCGTCACCATCATCAGCAGCTGCTGGCTTAGCGTGAGCTGCACACCCGCGGCCTGTGCCACGAAAACCGAGGCTACCGCCAGGTACAATGTCGAGCCGTCCAAATTGAAGCTGTAACCCATGGGCAAAACAAAACTTGAGATGCGGCGGGGAACACCGAACCTTTCAAGCTGAGCCAGGGCCATGGGATAAGCCGATTCGCTCGACGTGGTGGCAAAGGCCAGGATGACGGCATCCTTGACGTGTCTGACGAAAGGGATCACCGGAATCTTGAACAGGCGGCAAACCGGGTAAAGCACGAACACCAGAAAAGCGCCCAAAGCCAGGTACAGCGAGCCGACCAGCTTGAGCAACGGCACAATGACCTGCCAGCCATGCTCGGCCAGGCTGGTGGCCAAAGCCGCGCCCACGCCCAGCGGTGCCAGGTACATGATGAAGCCGGTGAACTTGAACATGATGTCGGCCAGGCTTTCGCAAAGGGCCACCATGGGTCGTGCCCGCTCGCCAACGGCCAGCACTGAAAACGCAAACAGCGTCGACAGGATCACGATCTGCAGCACGTCGCCGCGCACCACTGCGTCCGCAATATTGGTGGGCAGCAGATGTTCGACGAAGCCGCCAAAACTCATCTTGGTTGCGGCAGCCTTAACCGCGGCCTCGGGCAGCGAGCCGCCGATGTGCAGACCGCTACCCGGCTGAAGCAGGTTCACGGCGGCCAAGCCCACGGCCAGAGCCAGGGTAGTGACGACCTCAAAATAAATCAGGGTGCGGGCGCCCATCAGGCCAAGCTGTTTGAAGCTGCCGGCACCGGCAATGCCCGTCACGATCGTCGAGAAGATTAACGGAGCGATGATGCACTTGATGCCTTGGAGAAAAAGATCGCGAAAAGGTTTAATGATGGGAACAAACTGAGGCGTAAACACACCCATCAAAAACCCGCCGACCAGCCCAATAAAAATCCACTGAGTAAGCGAGATTCGCTTCAGAAAACGCACCATTATACGCATGCGCATGCCAGTAACACGGCGACCTGCCAATTCAAAGTAAGCAATAAAACTAGTTTTGCGCAGCCGCGCTGTAGTGATCAAAAACGACAGCTATCTCATTGATTCCACTCATGTGGCGGCCCAGAGGCATTTTTCTGCTGGCCAGCTCCTCGCGTAAAACGACTTTCGTACCCAAAAGCCGGCGGTTGCCCGTAGTGCACTCCGAAAGGCACGACGACATGTGCGAGGGGCGATTGGCGCGACAAAAGGCGGCGCAGACCTTGAAATCGGTGGGTATGGAAACTTCGAGTCGCAGCAGGTCGATAGCCTCGACCGTGCCGCCACTGCTGGAGCAACGGCTTGAATCGGTTGAAAGAAAGTCTTCCGAGCTGATCTCAAGGCGGTAGGCCCCGCCAAAGTTGCTGCTCAGCTCCTTGCGCAGCCAGCCCTGGCGCTGGCCTTGGACTGGCGCGCAGCCACGGGCATGGCTAAAAAGTTCGTTTCCCACGGCGGTTACCGAAAAGCTCAGCACGGGCGCCTCGACCGGGGTTCCGTCTTCAAAAGCGGCCAGCCCCGTAATCAAGAGGTCAGGTGTGATAGGGCCTTTAGGAGCAAAACCGGCGGCAAACACGGCACCCGCGAGTAATCCTAGGGTAATGACGCGGGTGCCGGTGAGCTTGGGAAAATTCATCGCATATTTATATAATAATAGACTATTTAAGTCAAGTATTTTTCGTTATTGAAATCAGACAGATTCATCGGTACAAGAGGCGTTCTATTATTTTGCTTTTGGAGGCATAAGTGGCAAACCACAAGTCCGCAATCAAACGCGCTCGTCAAAACGACAAGCGCCGTGCACGCAACACCGCTCTTCGCGGAAAGACCAAGACTGAAGCCAAGAAGTCTTTCACCGGAGTTACCGGCGCAGCTAACCGCGCAGATGCACTCAAGGCGCTCAGTGCTGCCGACCGCGTGCTGCAGAAAGCTGTCAGCAAAGGCGTGCTTCCTAAAGAACGCGCCAGCCGCAAACTTGCTCGCATGGCTGCTGCCTTGAACGCGAAGTTCAAGCCCGAAGCCGCTCGCGCCAGCAAGTAAATTTTTTTTGGTTAGATAGTATCGAAATGGATGCAGCTCCAGGCGGAGTTGCGTCCATTTTGCGTTTCTAGGCAACTGTTCAGGTCGCAGATTCAGACCGGAGACACAGCGCCGTCTGTTCAATAACAAACTGCTCCACCAAAGCATTCGCATCCAGCCCCGAGCTCTTCAAACGAAAATCCAGCTCCACCAGAGCATGCACCATCTTGCGTGCGCGCCCGGCGCCGCCCGCGATGTTTCCGGTAAAACCGCGGCCTGGGTTTTTGATGGCCCAGGTCAGAAAACCAACCAGCCCCAGCGCGTCTTCGGGCGCACGAATAAGCTTCTCGCTCAGCAGCAGGCCGCGCGTGCGTTTGCCTTCGAGCACGGCGCGGACCAGCTCGATCATTTCATGGGTAATCTGGCTCGTGCTGATCATCGAAATATGCTCGGCCGTGATTTCGGCGCCGGCGGTGCCGCCGGCATACAGCCACGCCTTTTCGATCTCCTGCGCCAGCCGATACAGGCTACCGTCAGACATCACGGCCAGCATCTGGGCCGCCTGGGCGTCGACCTTCGCACCGCATTTCCTGGTCAGATAGGCCACCCACTGCGCAAGCTCGGCATCGCGCGCGGGTTTGAACTCCAACGTCAGATCGTGCTTTTTCAGCCACTGATGAAATTTGCGGCGTCCGTCGATACTTTCCGCCACGAGCAAAAGCAGGCTGTCGCCCCAGGGACTGGCGCCTTTTCCCGCGTTCATCGCGGCGTCCGCAAGTGGATCAAGCTCTTTGAGAAGCTGGGCCTCGCGGACAATCACCAGCCGCCGCCGATCATCGGAGGCGCCTCCAAAAAGACCCATGCTTTGAATTGCCTCAAGCACGTCACTGCCCGTGGCCGTGGCGCCATCGATGCGGTCCACGCAAAAGGTCAAATTTTGCTCGTCACCAAACATACATCGTGTCGTGCACATCGCTGGCAATGAAGCCCGCGATATCCACCAGCGCCAGCTGTTCCACCGGGGCGTCGATCAGCGCCGAGGTCGTGCCCTGCAAACCGAAGCGGTTGCCCGCGGGGTAAACCTTGGGGCGCGAGAAAGTTTGCGTCCACAGCACGGGGCCATCGCGTTTGATCAACTGCACGGTAATGTTGGCCGTGGCGATGTATTCCGAAGCCACCACCATGTCACTGAGCGCCTGCGCGTCGAGCGAGTTTGAAATCGACGAAACGCTGGTCAAGCCCGATGGGTTGAACTCAGAGGTGAATGAGGCAATCGTGCCTTTGACGATGGCATCAGCTTCTTTTTCGTCGCCCACCACTCGCACCTTGCCCCCGCTCTCGAACTCCTTGGCCAACGCGGTGGTGAACGGAATCTCGATACCCGCCTTGAGCGAGTTGTTGGTCATGACCTGGATATAGACGGTCTTGACGCACTTGGCCACCCATGGGTTTTTGATTCCG
>JACQAW010000341.1 GCA_016194725.1 Deltaproteobacteria bacterium | reverse complement strand
TTTGATTGCGAATGGCGTGGCAGCCAGGGCCCACGCTAAAGCCAGCCAGACTGCCATTGGGTAGATGCTCATGATGTTTTTTTGTCGCCGGTTCATGAGTCATAGAATACGGGGCTGAGTTAAAAGGTGAATTAAAGCCGGATTAAACTTTTTTAATTCGCAGTGAGAACGACGTGCCGACCGGATAAGCTCCGGATTCCGAGGTGTTACTGCTTAACGTTAAAATCGCGCCATGGGCATCGGCAACCCGGCGGGCGATCGTCAAACCCAGGCCAAATCCCGGGGTGTCCGAGCTTCGCCCTCGCACGCGGTAAAAACGCTCGAAGATTTTCGCCTGCAGCTCAATCGGGATTCCGGGGCCGCGATCGCGGACCGTGACAATCAGGTCGACGCCCTGTTCTTCGATGCTCACCTCGACATGCGAGCTGACGGGCGAAAACTTCACCGCGTTTTCGATCAGGTTCTGAAACATGCTTTGTAGCAAATCAGTATCGCCGTTGACCTCGAAGTTCTCGGCGTTGAAATCCAGCCGCAGCTTGACGTCTTTGGTGCGGGCTCGAGGCTCGAGCCGGGCCACCACCTCGAGCAGGATTTCATCGAGCCGGGTTTTTTGAATCGAAAGCGAGCCGGCGCCGGCATCGACGCGCGCGAGCATGAGCAGATCCTCGACCATGCGGGAAAGATGAGTCAGCTCCTGCGAGGCGCTGTCGACGAACTTCATCAGCTCTTCAGGGCTCTGAGGCTGTCGCTTCACCAAGTCCAGCTCGCCGCGCATGATGGCCAGCGGAGTTTTGAGCTCGTGCGAGGCGTCGGCGATGAAGCGCTCCTGACTTAAGAAAGCCTGTTCGAGCCGGTTGAGCAGGTCGTTGAGCGTCAGCGACAGGTGGCGCAGCTCATCGTCAACCAAAGGAACGGGCAGGCGTTCAGAAAGGTTTTCGGGACGCAGGCGCTTGGCCTTTTCAATGATCGCGTTCACGGGCGCCAGGGCGCTGCCCGAAAGATACCAGCCCCCGATGCCCGCCAGGATGAGCGTGAGCGGAATGCCGAAAAGAAAAAACAAAAGCAGGCCGTGGCGTTCCTGGTCCAGCAGGGCCAGCGAGACGGCCACTTGAAGTATGAAGGGCACCGGCCCGCGGTCGCGCACCTCGTAGGTGAGAAGGCGATAGGAAAGGTCTTTCTCGTCTTTCGTCGTGAATACCTTTTTACGGCTGATCGTCCGGAAAAAAAGCCCTTCCTGGCTTACGGCTCTCAGGTCGTCGTTGTCGAACGGCAGCTGGGCCGTTCCCAGGGTTCGCGAGCGCGCGATGATTTTGCCGTTCATGGCCACGATTTGCAAAAAGGCCTTGCCGGCCGAGAACGGAAATATTTTTCCGCCGCTCGTCAGAATTTCCGAGTCCACGGCGACGTTGCCGAACACGTCGATGTTGATGGCGTGGGCCACGTCGAGGGCATGATTATAAAGATCCGCATCGAACTCGGTCTGATGGTTTCTGATGAAAGCCGTATAAAGCAGCAGGCTGAACGCGACGAGCGTGGTACCGAAGATGGCAATGAATAGCGTGGTGATGCGCAGGCGGATGCTTCGCAGTCCCAGCCGGCCCTGCGGCAGCCGGGCCGAGCGCCTAATCTTCTCGAAGTACATAGCCCGCGCCGACTACCGTATGAATGAGCTTCTTTTTGAAGGGGGCGTCGACCTTCTTGCGCAGCATGTTCACGTAAACGTCAATGACGTTGCTGTCGCTGTCGAAGTCGACATCCCAGACGTGTTCGCTGATCTCGGTGCGTGTCAACGCCCGGCCGGGGTGGCGCATGAAATACTCCAGCAGACCGAATTCCTTGGGTGTGAGCGAAAGTTCACGCGTGGAGCGCGTAACCCGGCGCGCGCTCAGGTCCATTTCCAAATCAGCGAAGCGCAAGGTCGAGGCTACGCCCGTGGTGTTACGCCGCAGCAGCGCGCGCACGCGGGCGAGCAGCTCGTCGAAGGCAAAGGGCTTGGTGAGGTAATCGTCGGCGCCGGCGTCCAGGCCATGCACTTTGTCTTTAGTGCCAGCCAAAGCCGTGAGCATCAGAATCGGATTGCGATAGCCGTCGCGGCGCAGGTGCCGGGCGGTGTCCAGGCCGTTCTGGTCGGGCAGCATGACGTCAAGCACGATGAGGTCGTAGGTGTTTTCGCCGGCAAGCGACTCGGCGGCGGTGCCGGTTTCGGCGAGGTCGACGGCATAGCCGGCCTCGACCAGGCCCTTTCTGAGGAAGTCGGCCATTTTGCGTTGATCTTCGACAATGAGGAGTCGCATGCTCAGTATGTAGCATGGAAACGGAAAGGGGGGAATAGGGGGACAGGGGGGGCCGGTTTCAGTTTCGGTTGTCGTTCGCGTTTCGGATCCAGGTCCCGTTTCGGTACGGCTTCTGTTTTCATTCGCCAAAACCGACACCGTACCGAAACCGAAACTGAAATTCTATCTTTTGCCACGACCCATTTTTTTTGTATCCGGGACCTCATCGAGAGACGATTTGAGTTTCTCGAACTCGGCTTCCAGCTCCTGATTGATGTTGGCAGGAATATCGGTCGGCGCGCGAGCATTGTCCCTTTTCAAATTCGTCAGCTCGGAAAGCACGTCTGAGACGGTTTCGGATTCCGTGCGCGACCGGGCGCTTTTGATTGGAATCACCTTGCGCGAGGCTTCCGTGGGCTTGTATTTGAGCCATTTTTGCAGAATCTCGTCGAGCTGGGTGCCTTCGATCGGCTTGGTGACGTAGTCGTCCATGCCGGCTTCCAGGCATTTTTCGCGGTCTCCGGCCATGGCATTGGCCGTCATGGCAATCGTGGGCAGGTGACCGCCGGCCGTGGCCTCGCGTTCGCGCAGCCGCATCGTGGCTTCGTAGCCGTCCATCTCGGGCATCTGGCAGTCCATGAGTATGACGTCGTATTTGATGCGCGCGATGGCGTCGAGTACCTCAAGGCCGTTGCCCACGCAGTCGGCGCGGTAGCCCAGCTTTTCGAGCATTTTCATAGCGATTTTCTGATTGATCGTGTTGTCTTCGGCAAGCAGCACAAGCACGCTTTTGCGCTCGACGGCTGTCATCGCGGCAGCACTCGCACGCAAGAGCTCTGCGGTGGGCGAAGTTTTTTGTTTTTCCTCGCCTGGCTGCAGCGGCAGGGTGAACCAGAAGGTCGACCCGCTGCCTTCTTTGCTCGTAAAGCCAATCTCGCCACCCATCAGCTCGGTCAGCTTTTTGCAAATCGAAAGTCCCAGCCCCGTGCCGCCGTATTTGCGCGTGGTCGAGCTGTCGGCCTGCGAAAAACTTTGAAAGATGCGATGGTGCAGGCTATCGGGTATGCCAATGCCGGTATCCCGTACCTCGGTGCGCACCCAGATCTGCGGGGTGCCCCCGCCCGTGACTTCAGATGAGTGGCGCACTTTACGAACGTCGATTGAAACCTCACCCGCCTGCGTGAACTTGAGGGCGTTGTTCAGCAGATTGAGCAGAATCTGGCGGAATCGCATCGAGTCGCCTTTAAGAGGCGCGGGAATTTCCTGATCGATTTGCGACGAGAACCGGATTCCGCGCACGCTGGCCGAGTGGCCCAGGATGTCGCGGGTGTCCTTGACCGCGGCGTGCAGGTCGAAGTCGGCGATCTCGATATCCATTTTTCCGGCCTCGACCTTGGAAAAGTCCAGGATGTCGTTGATCAGGTCGAGCAACACCGCGGCCGAGCGCTTTACCGTCTGGGCATAGTCACGCTGTTCGGCGTTGAGCTCGGTGTCGAGCAGCAGCCCCGCCATGCCGATCACGCCGTTGATGGGCGTGCGGATCTCGTGGCTCATGGTGGCCAGAAATTCAGATTTCATGCGCGACGCCTCAAGGGCCGAATGCTCGCGAGCGCGCAGGTGGGTTTGTTCGTTTTCGCTGCGCTTGCGTTCCACCACGCGGCCCAGCTGAGTTCCGATGTGGCCCATGATCTCTAGCAGCTGCGCGTCGTATTCCACGGCATCGCCGGAGTAGAATTCAAAGACGGCCGCTACTTTCTGGTCGGCCAGCACGGGAAACGCGAAGCAGGAATGCAGGTCTTCTTCCAGCGCTTCGTGGGCCCGCACGAACCAGGGTTCCTGGGTCACGTCGCGCACCCAGGTGGGCGTGCCCGTGGTATAAACGCGGCCGGGCAGGTCCTCGTCGGGCGCCAGCTCGCGAGCTGCGGTAATGGAACGGAATTTGGAATAGCTTGCCGGTTTGCCCGAGTACCAGAGCTTCGACGAGACAAAGCGGGGCGGACCGATTTCAGTGAGCAGGTAGATATGGCCCAGAGGCCAACCGGTATGCCGGCATACTTTCTCGACGCTGACGGCCAGCGCTTCGTCCACGGTAGCCGCTTCATTAGAGGCTACCGTGATAGCCTGCAAGAGCTGAAGAAAGCCTCGTTCGCGCTTGGCGAAACCCTCGGCGACGATCCGAAGCGCGTCCAGCTCGTTGGCCATCACCGCCGTCCGGTAAATCAGCGGCACCCAGATTGTGATCATGGCGATGACCGCCAGGGTTATCGCGAACTCGTGGTCAAATGCGCCCAGCTTTACGCCGGTAAGCGCGGCCCACCCTACCGCGAGCGGAATGGTGAAGGCCAGCGGCAGCAGGCGGCGGGCGGTTTCGGAGCCGGCTCCGTTATTGGACTGAAAGACGGCAAGCAAGCCGCGGCCGGGGCGCGCCGCAAGTATTCCCACTCCCAAGGCGACGACCGAAATCGCGGTGTGTATCGCCATCTGCACGAAGGGCGCGATGCCATGAATGAAGTTGATGCTGTAGATGTGGAGTGTCAGCGCCGGCAGGCCAAGCACGATGGCCGCGACCGCAAGATATTGAGCCGGATACTGGCCCCGAGGCGTTTCATGATCAAGGTATAGCAGCGCCATGCCAAGCAGAGTAAAGCTCAGCGCACTGTTGAAGGCCATTCGTCCGGGGGCATAGGTGCCGATGGCCCCAGCGGGTTCGGTGAACAGCAGCTGGTCGATGCCTAAACTTCTGCCGCTCAGGTATTCCAGCAGCGTCAGCAGGCCGATGACGAACACCCCGACACTGAACCACTGGTTGATCCGATGGCTGGTCTTTTTGCCAGCCGCCGAAGGGCGCAGCACCGCGAGCAGACTGACTCCGGAAAAAATCAAAGCCAGCGCGGTATTGGCTTTCATGGCCACCCACTCGGGGTGCAGGGCTTTCAGCACAGGGTTGTGAGTCAGCCAGCCAATAAGGGCTAACGTGCCGACAAAAATTGCCAGCACTGCCGAGGCGTTTGAAAGGGGGTTCTTTTGCGGCTTCATCCCAAGGTCCTATCGGCAAAATGAGGCTTGAGCTGGGTAGGCAAAACTTGACCGGTTGCCGGCGTCATTGCCGGGCCGTAAAGGGCAATTTACAATCTGAATATGTCGAAAGCCGTTAAAGAGATTCTCATCATTGATGACGACGAGTCCATTCTGCTCATGGCCAGCAAGATTCTGTCTGGTGCCGGATACCGGGTGTTTGAAGCCTCGGGGGTGGAGGAAGCCGTGGAAACCGTGCAGAAGCGCGTTCCTCATCTGGTCATCACCGACCTCAAGCTCAAAGGCGAGTCGGGCTTCGAGTACCTGGAGCGTCACCGCAAACTCAAAGAGCTGAGAAATGTTCCGGTCGTCGTCCTCAGCGGAGTGCGGTCGCAAGAGGCCATCTATCAGGCCAGCAGCCTGGGTGCGGTGGACTATGTCACCAAGCCCATCGACGCGGCCATTCTCGTGGCCAAAATCAAAAAGGCGCTCAAAGACCGCAAGTTCCCCCATGTCACGCTGCCGGAAGACCAGCGGTCGATTGTGCGCATCTCGGCTCCCGGAAGAATCATCCAGGCCAACGAGATCGGCTTTTTGCTCGAGGCACCCGTGCGCATCGCCGACAATACGCGCATCGAGCTGACCAGCCCGCTGCTGCGGCTGCTGGGGCTGGAGACCTGCATTTTTCAGCGCAGTCAGATGCCTGCGCGTCCCGGATTGCCCGGGCAATATCTCAATGACGTAGCCGTGATCGGCCTGACCTCGGTGCACGCCCACCGCATCCGCGAAATCATGAGAACGTGGAAATGAAATCAGGCCAGACTCCCTTAGCGCTGCTGGTAGATGACGATCCGGCGCATAATAAAATTCTGTCGGCCGTTCTCAAGAAGCTGGGAATCACCTCGATCGTCACGACAAACGCGAAGGAGTTTTTGGCGCGGCTGAAAGAGGTGAAGCCCACCATCTGCCTGGTCGACCTCAATATCGACGAGCTGGGCGTGGGCTACACCCTGATCAAAGCCGTGCGCAAGGTGCTGGGAACCTCGATGCCGATCATCGTGCTCTCGGGGCAGTCCGACCGCCAGGCTATCGCGCATGCGCTCGAGGTGGGCGCGAATGATTTTATCGCCAAACCCCTGGACCGCGCCATTCTGGCCTCGAAGCTCACGAGGTATATGATGACGGAAGAGCTGCTGAGCTCCCAGTCGGCATTTTTTCCGGTGCCCGAGGGCGGCTCAGACGCGAACATCGAGCTCGAGTTCGAGCTTCGCGAGGTGGACGAGTTCGGCATTCGCTTGAGCAGCCGCCACCTGCTCAACAAGGGCTCGGTTTTCTAAATCGAAAGCCCGCTGCTGCACGAAATTACAGGCTCGGCCGAGCCGCACCTGTTCACGATCACCTCCACTTTTCTCGAGGAGGATGGCGAGTCTTATGCCGCGTTCGCCGAGTTCGATTACTCGAACGAGAATATACTCGCTGGTGTACGTCGGTGGCTGAGCAAGCAGCATTAGGACTAGCGTCTCGAATGCGCGAGCGCACCGGTGACTCCTCCTGCCAGTGAAAAGCCGGCAGCCACAGCAGCAGGCCGAATGGCATGGACAGCGCCAGCCAGCAGAACGCCTTGGTCAGCCAGTCCAGTCCGGTCAGGCCGATGAGCTGATGGCCCATGTAGGCAAACCAGATGCACAAAAATGCCGCGACCGTGAGCAGAAATCGATTGAGGCGTCGTTTCATCTGGCGCGGACGTTAGCACAACAAGGATAGTGTTAGCGATAGTGTTTGCCAAACTTCTCCCAATGCGAAAATCTAGTCGTCATGGCGAGTTCAAAAAATTGCCGCTGGGAGTCGCTTGGAAAAGAGGGCAAGGGCATGCCCCTGTACATCTGCAGTCCCGTGGACGAGCAGCCTCATGGCGCGGTGATCCTCTTGCAGGAAATATTCGGGGTGAATCGCCACATGATGGACGTCGCCGAGCGGGTCATGAGCGAGGGCTATGCCGCTGTGGTTCCCGATCTTTTCTGGCGTCATGGGCCGCGGATCACCAATCGGTACGATGAAGTGCAGAAGGGCCTGGAACGAGTCAGCTCGCTGACTGAGGAGACTTTTCTTGCCGATATGGACGACGTGCTGGGCAAACTCAAAAGCGAATTTGGCGTGAGCGGCCAGGCCGTGGGGGTTCTGGGGTTTTGCATGGGCGGCCGGCTGGCTTATCTTACGGCGGCGACCAAGCCCCTTGGCGCCGCGGTTTCGTTTTATGGCGGTGGAATCGTGCAAGGTCCGCTGAAAAGGACCGAGGGAATTCAGTGCCCCGTGCTGCTGCTTTTCGGCGGCAAGGACAAGCACATTTCCAAATCGGATGTCGAAGCCATTCGCAGCCGGCTTGCCGCGGCCGACAAGCATGCCGAGGTGGTGGTGTATCCCGAGGCCGAGCACGGGTTTTTCTGTGACGAGCGCGCTTCGTATAATGAAGCAGCCTCTAATGATGCCTGGGAGCGCGTGCTGAACTTTTTTTCCAAAAATCTTTGACGAATCCCTATTAACTAAAATATTAGTTGCAGTAAACTAAAGTATTAGTTACAACTGAAGGCACGGGGGTATTTCTGTGAGTCCACGCAGCCAACGAAGCCAGCAGTTCGCGAAAACGCACCTTACCGAGGTGGAGCTCGAACTCATGACGCTGTTGTGGCGCCTGGGCGAGGGTTCTGTGAATGACGTACTGGCGGCGCTGCCGACCGGGCGCAAGCTGGCGTATACGTCGGTGTCGACGATTCTGCGCATTCTCGAGCAGAAAGAAATCGTGTCGAGCCGTAAAGAGGGGCGAGGGCACATTTACGTGCCCCGTCTGACCAAAGACAAGTACGAAGCGGTGACCGTCCAGGATGTAGTCAGCAAAGTCTTCGACGGCGCGCCAGCTTCATTGGTCAAGCGCCTGCTCGACGAAAGCGAGCTTTCTGAGGAAGAGCTCAAGGCTATTCGAAAACTGATCAACGAGAGGCTCTCCTAATGACCTATCTCGAAATAAATCTTCTGCTCGTTCTGGGTTACGGTGCGTTGCGCCTGGCCAGGGTAACCAGGCTGGGAATGGCGCGACTCGTGTTCCTCTCGATTTTTCTGCTGCCGCCTCTGCTGGCTCTTATGCCCGACCGCAGTCTGCCGCGGCCGGCGGTGCAGGTATGGAGCGGCATCAGGCAAGGAAC
>JACQAW010000340.1 GCA_016194725.1 Deltaproteobacteria bacterium | reverse complement strand
GTAGCCGTCGAGGCCTGCCGTCCCTGTGGAATTTTCTGGTGCGACCGCGAGGGGCTTGAGCTGCTGCCGCCCGTTCCGAAATTGACCGAGCTGAAC
This sequence comes from Deltaproteobacteria bacterium, assembly GCA_016194725.1. Lineage (GTDB taxonomy): Bacteria > Bdellovibrionota > UBA1018 > UBA1018 > UBA923 > JACQAX01. The sequence goes on along the minus strand of JACQAW010000340.1, from coordinate 2,773 downwards.
CAGCTCAACGAAGCCCTCACGCTGGGCACGGCGGTGACGAAGTCGACGACGGTCTCAAAATCACCGCCCGTCGCGGTTTTAATCTTCGCGCTACTGTGTGTCGTCGTTTCCACGCTGGTAGCCCAAAACCCGCGGCTGATGGCAGAGCTGGCTTTTTTCGCAGTAAGGCCATTGAACCAACTCGGCTTGACGTTGATCAGCGGCCTGTTCATCCACGTAGGCCTGCTCCATCTGCTGGGAAATCTATACTTTCTGTTCCTGTTCGGCGGCGACGTCGAAGACGTAATCGGAACTGACGACAGCCTGCTGCTTTTTTTGTACGCCGGCATCGCCGCGGGCATGGCCGCGGGCGCGACAGGAACCAACCCAAATATTCCGTCCGTCGGCTCAAGCGCAGGCATCACCGCGTTTTTAGCCTTTTACGCGCTAGCCTATCCCCACGCGCGAATATCAGCCTTAAGATCAGCCTGGGTGTCTGCGCGCTGGAACAACAAGCAGTTCATGAGCCGCATCTCGTTTCCGCTGACGACCTGGTTCGGTTTCTGGATGCTCGCCCAAATCGCTGTCCTGGCGGCGCTCGGGCCATCGGCCATAAACACCAGCATCACCATGCTAAGCCACGCCGTGGGGGCCACGGTCGGCGCGGCTTACTATTTTCTATCAAAGAGATAGCGCCCATCACGTTGACACGGGCAATAGCTCGTTATATTCGTCAGTCCGCAGTGGCGCTGCGCCTTCATTCGACGGCCAAAGTTCATGCCCCTTCCTGTACTGGTAAACGGGAGAAACGGGGCACCCATGTCTTCAGATGATAATAATCGGCATTCTAACGTCGTCGGATACGATCGCTGGTCTTCTTCTTATGACCAATATCCAAATCCAACCGTCGCCATCGATGAGCTTTCCTTTCCCTCACTGTGGAATGACTTGCGCGGAAAGCACGTCCTCGAGATCGCCAAAGAAAAGATCAATGGAGATTCGGTTACTTTTCTAGAAGCCGACTTCATGACCTATGACGGACTCCCGGCCTCTTCGTTCGATGCTGCCATTACGAGTTTGGTCGTGGAACATATCCCGGATCTGGGAGGATTCTTTGGCAGGGCGACGCGTGTTCTTAGAGCCGATGGCTCTTTTTTTCTATCGGAAATCCACCCAGAACGCGCGGCCAAGGGACACCTGGCTCACTTCAAAGACGCAAAAACCGCCGAAGAGATCCGGCTCTCAAGCTGCGTTCATTCTGCACAAGAAATAGAGGTTGCCGCGGTTCAAAACGGCCTGCAACTCATCAAGAAACTCGATGTCCTTGGGGATGAAAGATTAGCCACAATGAGTCCAAGCTGGTCCAAGTATGTTGGTATACCGATGATCCAGCTCTGGCATTTTCAAAAGCGCAGACCAGTACTTACTGAAGAGTAGGGACGACCCTAAGGTCGAGAGAGCCTTCCTTCGACTCTTGGCTCACTCTCGCTTCTTGTCCCAGCAGGGCAATTGCTTGTGGCTTCGAAATTCTTGTCTTAATTCCGCCTTCGAATTTCGAGACTATAAAATCGAGCTTTACTGCTTCTTTACCATCGATCGTCGTTTTATTCGGCAAAACAGAGATTTCGTATCCATTTCCGGACTTTTCTACTTGAGTGAGCACGGCGGCTTTTCCAAAACTAGTAACCACGTTCGGACGACTCGACTTGCCATTGATCGCCAAATCCATGGCTAGCTTGACATGAGTGACTGCATGGCTATGTGCTGAAATAAGAACGATCGCAATTGATATGATTAGAGTCTTCATTATTTTTCCCCGTCAGTTGAATACGCGACAAAGCAGAATTTTTAAGTTATTCACGACCGAACACGCCTGATGCTCTTCGGTTGGTTATTGTCTAACACAATGTCTGCGCGTTTTCTTGCCGCAGAGTGGCCCGAGAACGAGTTCATGGTCTGGGTTAGCGATGTGTCAAACGACATTGTCAAAGCATAGACCAGGAATGCACCAGCTGCAAAAAGCGTTGAGCTGCTTAGATCGCAATCTCTTTTGTGGCTGATGGTTCAGCGTATTTGCCAGGTTCAAACGCGGGCGAGACCGTTTTTGGAAACTGGCCATCGTCATTGCTGGCTGAAGCCCCTCTGGACGGAGCAAACAACGATTCAAGTATTCCCGAAAAACTTGTCGACGGAACTCTTTTCCAGTCACGCTGGGCAAGTACTGTAGAGGTAAGGGTGAACTGTGCCGTCATGTTGCCGGTAAGATGGCCGTTGCTGAAGTTCGGATTCAGCTGGGTGATTTCGCCTTCAAAAACCTGATCCTTGGTCTTGAATTCCGCCTTGTAGGTTTTGGGTGTGCCCGAGCTGCTGCCTTCGACGAAAGCATGGAAGATGCCGCTGCCATCAGAAGTGACGTCCTGGCAAAACTGCATTCCAGGGCTCCCCTGCGCTTCATCGTCATCAGTCCGAACGGTAGCGCATGCGGTTCCCGAGACAGCTTTTCCGACGGGTTTGCCGGTCGAATCGAGTAAGATTCCTTTGACGTTCAAGGCAATGCTGATTCCAGCTCCACCGATGCAGCCGGAAAACAGTGTTGCGGCCATGGCCATAGTCGTAAAAGCTAAAATGGGGGATCTCTTTTTCATGTCTCTCATCTCCTGATAAACAAATACGTTGCAAGATGTGACGCCAGAACATGCGCCCGCTGCGGCAGTGAAACCTTTGCGGAACCTCAAGTGAATTTGGATTTGGTTAACTCAATAGTTAACAAATTACCTAAAAGTTGACACAAGAG
>JACQAW010000339.1 GCA_016194725.1 Deltaproteobacteria bacterium | reverse complement strand
CAGCAGGGCCAGCAGCTCCAGGCGCTGCACGGCTTCCTCGGTCGAGTTGGCGTGCACGGTGGTCAGGCTTCCCGGGTGACCGGTATTCAGGGCCTGCAGCATCTCCAAGACCTCTGACCCTCGGCATTCGCCAACGATAATCCGGTCAGGCCGCATGCGAAGTGCGCACTGGACAAGCTGGCGCAAAGCAACCTGTCCGATGCCGTCGGCGTTGGCCGCTCGCCCCTGCTCCAGGGCGCGAAACTCGTCAATGGGTGCTGAGCCAAAGCGTCGAATCGCGACCGAAATTCCACGCACCGATACTGGTGGCATTACCGCATGAAATCGCGCGCCATTGGGAAGCGTGGCTTCACAGATCGGGTGTTGAAGATCCAGTCTGCGGCCCGCCTCGTGTGCCGTCCGCACGGTCCAGGCCTCAAAGCTTTCGAGGGTAAGAAAAGACTCGGTGGTCCTGTTCAGACCCGAGCCCAGATCGACGTAAATTTCGTTGTAAGCATTGACGATGATTTCGCGGCACGCCGGATCGCCAAGAAGGTGGTGCAGGGGCCCGTTTCCATGGTACTCGCGGTGCACGCGGTCGATAATTTGTTGCCGCAGGGGATCTGCCTCGAGCTGGTCGAAAAAAAGATCACGTGCCTGACCGGGGCTCTCGGTCATCAGGCGGGCATATCGCTGGCCATGTCTTTGCAGAGCAGCCTCGCTGGGCATCTGGTCACCTGCTTCGGTGTCGTCTTGTGCCGTGGCATCGTTCCAGCCCAGGGTAAACGGACCGATGCCAATGCGCGCGTTGCACGTCCAGGCCGCCGCAAGATCGGAGGCTATGGGCAGTCGCTGGTCGCCTTGGAGCAGCGACGAGCCGTTGCGGCTGCTCAGGTCGGTGTAAGAAACGACTCCGTCTACCAGAGTCACCAGGCCGTGTCGGCGCGATACAGTCGGATATGATAACACGATATCGCAGTCGCCGCTGCCGATCGTGTATCGGCCATTGCAAAGGCGATAGCGTCGCGGGCTGGCCGTGCCCGTGGCGACTTCAAGTGAGATATTCAATCGAGAGGTCTCCAGCGTGATTCGAACTCAAGTCCGTGAAGGCTTGAGAGAGGAATCTTTGCGGCGCTCGCGCCAAAACTGGGTAGCAGGGCCACGAGCAGCTCGCTTTCGTGATCGCGAAAGCGGCGTGATTTAAACAGCTCGCCCAGCAATGGAATGCTGCCCAGAAGCGGAACCTTGTCGACGTCTTTGGATGAGCTCGACTGAAAAAGCCCAGTAAGCATGATGGGCTGCCCTTCGATGGCGTCAATTTCGGTATTCATGGTGTTGGTGCGCAGGCCCGGGACGCCATCGACGGCCGTGGCTTCGTCGAGCTGGCTCGACTCGGTTTCGATTTTTGTGCGGATATATCGGCCCGCAATTCCCAGGATGTGCAGCTTGATGTTGAGGCCGTAATGCTTCCACACGACTTTGTTTTCAAATGCGCCGGTAATGCGAATCGGAATCTCGCCACCCGCCGCCAGCTCGGCCTGCGAACCGCTTTTCACGGCCAGCGAAGGTTCGGCCAGGATCTTGGCCTGGCCGTTGCTCGAAAGGTGCAATAGGTTTACCGCCCAGCTTGGATTGAATACCGCTGCTGTCGGAGAAAACAGCGCCGCATGGGGGGTGCTGGTGGGCCAGCCAAGGCCCAGGGCCTGATGAGCCTGGCGCGAGAGCTCGAGAATGAAAATCCGCACCATGATGGTCGGATCGATGCGTATGGGCAGGGGGACGTGGTTTTCGATGTTGGGAATCACGCTCTGGGCGGTCTCGAAAGCCTGTTCCACCTCTTCGGGGGTTGCAACGGAGCCCTCGAGAAAGAAGCGGTTTCCGGCATTTGAGATGCGGACGTTTTCCATGCCCCGCCCGGCCAGCAGCGTGCCCCCCTGCTCCATGAGGCTTTCTTTGATGCCCGGGCCCGGCATGGCCAGCACGATGAGGTTTTTTTGGTAGTCCCTGAGATATAAAAGCACTCTTTGATAAGCCATCCGTCCCAGGATCTCGCCTTGCACCACAAGCTTTCCGCCAAGTACAGCCAGCTGGATACCGGGCAAATTTTTGAGTTCAAGTTGCGCCTGATTCCACCCGCCAGAGCCTTGTTCACCGGAATTCCCCTGACTTGCCGCGGAGCGCACAACAAGCTTTATCGTCACGGTCTTTCCTGCATTCGTGAGGGAAAGGGTGGCGGTTCCGGCCTCATGCGCTTTGATGAGCAGTCCCTCGGAGGTTTGGTGGACCGTGGCCACCCCTTCCGGGACAATCTTTGCGTCTTGTCCCATGACCCCCTCGATGGGATAGCGCTGTCCCACTCGAAGCGAGATTGTAGGCAATTGGGCCGATGGCGGTGCCTGGTCGGCCCAGAGGCAGTTGGTAAGAAGCAGTAATAGGGTAAAAATCTTGAACCGCATGCTCGGGGCATAAGCAAGCGGCAGGCCAGCGAGGCCAGAAGCCTGGTTGACAGGCCCTCGGACGGTAAAGTAGGGTGGGGGCTTCAATTTTAAGGAGTTTTAAATGCCATCACGTCGTATGAGAACAAAGATTCAGCGCAAGGTCCGTAAGGCTCGCAAGGGTGCAGCCCGCAAAAAGGAAGCGCGCAACAAGGGAACGACTCCGAAGTTTCCTATTCACATTTAGGGAGATGAAATGAAGGGAAGCTATCTTTTCACCAGTGAATCCGTAACCGAGGGACATCCGGACAAAATCTGTGACAAGATTTCGGATTCCGTTCTGGACGGTTTTCTGGCCCAGGACCCAAAGGCACGCGTTGCTGTAGAATCGCTCTCGGCTACCGGACTTATCGTGGTTGCTGGTCAAGTCACTGCCAAAGGCGGCGAGCTCGACATTCAGACCATCGTTCGCAATCAGATCAAGGAAATCGGCTACGACTCTTCGGATAAGGGCTTTGACTACAAGAGCTGCGCGGTACTCGTGCAGCTTGATAAGCAGTCGCCGGATATTTCACAGGGTGTGACCGAGGGACAAGGTTTACACAAGGAACAAGGCGCTGGTGACCAGGGCCTCATGTTCGGTTATGCGATCGATGAGACGCCCGAGCACATGCCATTGAGTATCGACCTCGCGCATAAGCTGGCACTTCGGCTGACCGAGACGCGCAAAAAAGGCACACTCGCTTTTCTGCGTCCTGACGGCAAAACTCAGGTCACGGTCGAGTACGAAAACGACCGGCCAAAACGCATTGATGCTATTGTCATTTCGAGCCAGCATGCGGACAACGTAACCCACGATCAGATCCGGGATGCGATTCTTGAAGAAGTGATCAAGAAGACCGTTTCAAAGGACCTGCTTGATTCCAAGACCAAGTATTTCATCAACCCTACGGGACGTTTCGTCACGGGTGGTCCGATGGGTGATACGGGCTTGACTGGCCGTAAAATTATCGTCGACAGCTACGGCGGTCATGGTGCTCATGGCGGCGGTGCTTTCAGCGGCAAGGATCCGACCAAGGTTGACCGCTCGGCTTGCTATATGGCTCGATATGCCGCGAAGAACGTCGTGGCTGCTGGGCTGGCCAGACGCTGCATGGTTCAGGTTGCATACGCTATCGGGGTGGCTGAACCTGTGTCGCTGATGGTTCACACCTATGGCACCGAAACGGTTTCGATCGACAAGATCAATACCGCAGTACGCGAAACCTTTAACTTCAAGCCCGCGGGAATTATCTCGTCGTTGGATCTGCTGCGGCCGATTTATACGAAGACCGCGGCTTATGGTCACTTCGGTCGGCGTGAAAAAGAGTTCACGTGGGAAAATACCGACAAGACCGATCAGTTGAAGTCGATCGCGAAGTAATTCTTTTGATAAAAACAGAATAGTGTAGAAAAGGGATACTATTTCGGTATCCCTTTTTTTTTCCATTCGGGTATCCTCGAAACCAATGCTCTATACGTTCCTGTTCCTGGTTCGATATTTTCCTTTCTGGGCGGTACCGCTGGCGCTCGTTTTTTTTGAGCTGGGTGTTTATCACTACAATCGCCGCGAACGTTCTGGGACTCTGACATTTTTTGGTGCCGCTGCGGTTCTTGTCATTGTCTCGGTTGTCTGGATCGTCTTCGAGGGCTACTGGCGCGCGGGTCCCTTCATCAAACGAATCATTGAGGGATAACGGCTCTCAGAGCGTCGATTCAGCCATCGAATTGGCAGAATCTGATAATAATTTTGACACTTCTGGAGCTTTTTGCCGAAAACTGTCGGAATCCAACCGAAAAGAAACGGTGCGAGCGTTAGCAATTTGACAGGTTTCCAAATCCTGTTAACCTAAGTTTTGAGCGATGGGGACTGCGCGCTGGTGTCTCAAGATGAGGCATTGGCACTTAATGATCTTCTAGGATGGAGGACCAAACGAGTGGGGTTTGATTCATTGAATGCACAGGGATGTGAGCTTTTTGGCGGCATTATCGGACGGAGTCCGGCAATTGCGCGCGTCTTCGAAGCTATTTCAAAAGTAGCTGACACGGACAGTACAGTGTTGATCTCGGGTGAGAGTGGAACCGGCAAGGAGTTGGTCGCTCGCGCGATTCATCAAATGTCGTCGCGCTGCAAAGGCCCTTTGATTCCCGTGAATTGCGGTGCGATTCCAGCGGAACTTCTCGAAAGCGAGCTTTTCGGACACGTCAAAGGCGCGTTTACCGGCGCCATTTCAAACAGGCAGGGACGTTTCGAGCTGGCTCAAACCGGAAGCATTTTTCTGGACGAAATCGGCGATATGCCCTCCATGCTGCAGGTAAAACTTCTTCGCGTCCTTCAGGAACGTAAGTTCGAGCCTGTAGGCGGCATGAAGGCTATACCAGCCGATGTTCGTATTATTGCCGCGAGCAACAAAGATCTTGAAGAAGGCGTTAAGGACAAGACCTTTCGCGAGGACCTCTTTTATCGCCTGAACGTAATTCCCATTCACATACCGGCGTTGCGCGAGCGCAAAAGCGATATTCCATTCCTGGTTGAGCATTTCGCGGGTCGCTTTAATTCAGAAAAGAAGCGCTCGGTGAAGTTCGACAATCCCGAGGTTATTGACCTTTTTCTGCGCTACGACTGGCCAGGCAACGTGCGTGAGCTCGAAAATCTGGTTGAAAGGCTCGTGGTGTTTTGTGGCGACGGACAGGTTGAGCTGAAAGACCTGCCCCCGAAAATTTTCGAACGGGTCGAGCTGGCTCAAAGCTCGCTGGGTGCCCAGGGCCGTTTCGGCTTTGCCACGCATGCGATCGCCCAGCTTGATGCGGGTGCGCTGGACATGGGCGATGGCATCCTGTTTCCGCGGTTCGTTTTGCCCGACAATGGCGTGGACCTGCGCGAAGTCATCAACACATTTGAAAATGATATCCTTCTGCAAGCCCTGTCGCGTACTCGGGGCAACAAGAACAAGGCCAGCGAGCTTTTGAAGATGAATCGCACGACTTTGGTCGAAAAGCTCAAAAAGAAAAACCTCCAGTTCGAAGTCTGACTTCTGTTGATTCATGTAGTCGGGTATTGGCGCCAAGCCCAGGGAATCCCTATGGACTCTGGTACTGAAGCTTGTTACCGTCCCAACGAATATAATGAATCCGCAAACGAGGCCTCATATCGGGGCGATTTTCATAGCCTATAATGCCGAACACACCCTGGAGGAGTTCTACCGTGAATTTCCCAAGGCTCTGTTCGAAAGCATCGTGCTGGTTGATGACGCCTCGAAAGATCACACCTTTGAGCTGGCCCAAAAGCTAGGTATCGAGTCGTACCGGAACCAGCTAAACCTGGGTTACGGCGGCAACATGAAGCGGGCCTTGTCCATCGCCGAGGAGCGGGGCATGGATATCATTATCGATTTGCACCCTGATGGGGAATACGACCCTTCGTCGATACCTCAGGCCATCGAAGAGATGAACAAGGGCGCACACTTTGTGCTGGGAAACCGGTTTACGAAAGACACCCACCCCTTGAAGAGCGGAATGTATTTTTGGAAAGTGCTTCCGATCCTTTTTCTGAATTCGCTGGCCAGAAAAGTTCTGAATCTGAAGCTGGGTGACCTGCACCAGGGCTTTAGGGTTTATAGCCGACGGCTGCTGACCGAAGTCGATTATAAAAACAATTCCGACGGTTACCTTTTCAGCTTTGAAATCATCGCGCAGGCAGTGCATGCGGGCTTGAAAATCGTGCAGGTGCCCGTGAAGACCCGCTACGTGGGAAAAAAACGGGGCGCAAGTTTGAAGAGCAGCATTCTTTACTCGCTCGGGGTTTTTAAAATTCTTTTATTATTTTTGATCGCGAAAACCGGGATGCGAAATCGGCTATTCAAAAAAAAAGCCGGCCTTCCACCCCATGAAATAGGGAATGTGCATGACGCCTCAATCCAATAAATATAAAGCCACTCATTGCCGAATCTGCAACAGTGAGAAACTCTATACTTTCCTGGACCTTGGTACGATGCCGATTCCAAATGGTTTTCTGGAGAAAAAAGATCTGGAAAAAGACGAGCCTCGCTATCCCCTGGGTACCGCGGTTTGCGAGTCGTGCTGGCTGGTTCAGCTGACCCACGTGGTTCCGGCTGAAATGATGTTCTCGAACTACCTGTACATTCCGTCCACCTCGACCACGATGCTGGACCACTTTCAGTCTATGGCTCACGACCTGATCGAGCGATTTGACTTCAAGGGGGACGACCTGATTATGGACGTGGGCAGCAATGACGGCACATTGCTGAATTTTTTCCGCCAGAAAGGCCTTTCGGTGCTGGGCATCGACCCGGCCAGCAACCTGGCGCACCTGGCACGTATGAAGGGCGTGAATACGATCAATGCTCTTTTTTCGGCCGCGCTTTCGGCTGAGCTGCATCAGCAAAAGGTGAAGCCCAAGCTTATCGTCGCCACCAATGTGGTTGGTCTTCGTGACGGAGTTCCCGTATCTGCTGGATCTGCTCGAGAAAAACGAATTCGACACTATTTATCACGAGCACCTTTCTTACTTCGCGCTTCAGCCGCTGGTTCGGCTTTTCGAAATGCATGACATGGAGATTTTCGATTTCAGGCGCCTGCCTGTGCATGGCGGTTCGATGCGTATTTCGGTGGCCAAAAAAGGCTCCAAGCATAAAGTATCGGCCAAGCTCAAGGAATGCCTGCAGAACGAGCTGAACCGGAAAATCAACTCGCGCTCGCTATATGACGATTTCGCCAACCGGGTTTATTCCAATACGAAAAAGCTGATCGAATGCCTGAAGGCTTATAAAGCCGAAGGAAAGCGGGTCGTGGGCTATGGTGCGTCGGCCAAAGGCAATGTGCTGTTGAATTTCTGCCAGATCACGCCGGATCTCGTGGAGTACGTCGTGGACTCCATTCCGTATAAGCAGTGGCGTTATACACCGGGAACCCACCTCCCTGTATATCCCGAGCAGAAGCTCGAGGAAGACCATCCCGACTACATTCTTCTGCTGGCCTGGAACTTTCAGGAGGAAATTCTTGAAAAGCAGGCCCTGTTTCGCAAAAGAGGCGGCCGTTTCATCGTCGCCGTTCCCGAGGTCAAGGTTCTGAACTAGGCGCTGTCAGCCTGACTTTTCATGCAGGCATTCCGCGAGAGCCGGGGCCCAGGGGCGCAGCTCGATGCCGAACGTGCTCTTGAACTTCGCGTTGCTCAGGCGGCTGTTTTTTGGCCGGGGTGCGGGTGTAGGATAAGCGCTGCTGGGAATCGGCTGGAGATCGGTGACCGCGAGCGGAATACCGAGGGCACGGGCTTTTTCGAAAATCTCGCGTGCAAAGCCATACCAGCTGGTCTCACCGGCATTGGTGAGGTGGTAGACACCGGATGGAAATGTCTGATGACTCGAGGCCTTGGTCAAAGCATGGAGCGTCGCCTCTGCAAGGTCTTTAGCGTAGGTGGGAGCACCCACCTGGTCATCAACGACCTTTAGGCTTTGCCTTTCCTGCCCCAGGCGCAACATCGTATTCAGAAAATTTTTGCCGGCAGCGTCGTAAACCCACGAGGTTCGAAAGATCAGAAATTTTCCGCCTTGGGCGCCCACTCGAATTTCGCCCTCGAGCTTTGATTTTCCATAAACATTTATCGGCGCGGTTTTATCGGTCTCAACCCAGGGACGAGCGGCGGTTTTCGCATCAGTGGTGCCTGAAAACACGTAATCCGTCGAGTAATGAATCATTGGAATGTTTCTGGCTTTTGCCCAGCGTGCCAACGCCCCGGGGCCCCGGGCATTGATTTGCATGGCGGCCTCTGGCTCTGATTCGGCTTTATCCACGAGGGTATAGGCCGCGGCATTGATAAGGGCGGAAGGCTTAATTCGCTCAAGGGCGGCCAGCACCACGTCCATGGCGGTTTTTCCAAGCAGCTGCACCAGAGCCCGGCCCACCTGGCCGCCAGCCCCCAAAACCACGACCGGACCGTGCGCGGTCATTTCAGTGAACAACCGGTGCGTCGGCTGTTTCGGTTTCGTCTTCATCCACTTCGGCCTGCTCGTGATTTCGCAGATCTTCGGAATGGTCCTGCGAGACTTCAAGCAGCTGATTGGTCGTGGGCAGCGGCTTCGCTGAAATAATGAGCTGGTAGGCGGTAGACCCCGGCCAGGTACGGGCCAGAAAGTCAGTCGCCGCTTCGAGTTTCATGGCCAAGCCCGAGGAATCCCCGAAAACTGTGCTCAGGGGCAAGCTGACGCCGGAAATTTCTTCGACGTCAAAACCCGACTGCACGAAAATTCGCTCGAATGATTTCTTGGTGAACAGCCGCGTGTGATGCCGGTCCAGAATGCCGCGCACGCCATAGTTGAACTGGCCCAGCGCAAGCATGGCGCGCAGAACGATGAACGCGACGTTGCTGGTCGAGGCGATAACGGTAGGCCGCGGACGTGGCGCATTTTCGGTGCGAATGAAGTCGAGCAGGCGCTCGGGTTCGACCATGCGCTCGAGCACATCGGCGAGCAGGATGTAATCGTAGTTGTTGTTTTTCAAGATTTCGGCCAAGCGCTCGAGTTCCGTGGCCAGGTTGATGCGGTGGTAGGTGTGCAGCGCCGCCGGAACTTCTTCCCGAGGCATGGAGTCGATGCCGTCGACAACACAACCTTTCGCGACCAGGCGTTGAATCATCGTGGCGCTCGTGCACCCGATAACCAGGGTGCGTGAAAAGGCCGGTACCTTGTCTACGATGCGTTGATGGGCCGAATATGGGCTGTCAGTGCGCGGATAATGCTGGTTTTTCAGGTCATATTTTCGGTCGTACAGAAAGCCCATCTGGCCCAGGCTGAAGCGCAGCGAGGCCAGAACCACGTTGCGCGCGTACTGCATGCCATTTACATGGCAGACTTCGTCGCCATAAAACGTGGGAATCGGGATTTCGACGATCTTGGCTTTCACGGCCAGGCACTGGATGATGATTTCAGTGTCGAAATGAAAGTCGTTGGAGTTCACTTCGAAAGGGATGCTGCGAAGCAGGGCCGTCGAATACGAGCGATAGCCCGAGTGAAACTCTGAAAAGTTGCTTTTTAAAATCCTGTTTTGAACCGCGGTTAAAATTTTGTTGCCGATGAACTTGTAGAGGGGCATGACGCCCTTGAGTGCCGAGGTGCCGCCAGCCATGCGTGTGCCGAACACGGCATCGGGGTGCGGGGTTTTGGCGTACTAGTCTAAAAATTCCGTAAGCAGCTCGGGTGCGTACTGGCCGTCACC
>JACQAW010000345.1 GCA_016194725.1 Deltaproteobacteria bacterium | reverse complement strand
CTGGCCCTGACCTCTTCGATTTTCAAAAGCGGAACGGCAGCCATCGTCCTTGCTGGAATCGCGGGCGCGTTTTTCGCGGGCACGATTTCAGATTGGGTTTTCAAGAGTCGCCGCCCGCCGGTGGCTTTTATCGGCTATTTTCTTCAGATCATCTGCCTGACCATTGTCTGGCAGGCACCAGGCTTGAACTGGGTCATCGCGGCTTTCGTCGTGAACTCGTTTGCGATCAGCATCGTCCATTCCATGCTTTCGGGCACGGCTTCGATGGATTTTGGCGGCAAAAAAGCCGCCGCCACCGCCTGTGGCGCGTTCGATGGCATGCAGTACATCGGCGGCTCGTTCGTGGGCTTTGGGCTGGGCAAGCTTATCGACAAGTTTGGCTGGGTGGTGTGGGGTCCCTCGATGATCGGTTTTTCGATGATTGGCGCCGTCTTGATGCTGATTCTTTGGAACGCCCGACCCGTGGCTAAGTCCAAGTCGGCGCACTGACCAGGCGAAGCTGCTCGTCAAGCTCGGCCAGCTCTTCAAACCAATACTTGTAGCTGCCAAAGTCAGGAAACGCGTTTTTGAACGTGGGGTCTTCCCAGCGGCGCGCGATCCATGCGGAGTAATGCATGATGCGCAAGGCGCGCAGCGGTTCGATGAGACGTAGCGCGGATCGGTCAAACTCGCGCATCGATTCATACGAGCGAATCAAAACCTCGCGCTGGCGCTGAGCCTCTTCGTCGCGCCCGCGCACGATGAGCCACACGTCCTGCACGGCTGGAGCCATGACCATGTCGTCGAAGTCCAGAAAAAATGCGGCGTTCTCCTGCCACAACACGTTGCCCAGGTGGCAGTCGCCGTGTACGCGAAAGGAGGGCACGTTCGCGAACTGGGGTTCTATTGCGGTTAAAATAGCCTCGACCACGTTGCGGTAGCGCGCGCGGAGCTGGTGATCAATCATGCCCGAGGCGTCGAGAAACTCGAGCGACTTGCGGCCATAAGTCGCAGGCGTCAGGGCCAGACGGTGCCTGGCCGCACGCGAAGCCCCGATATTATGCAGGCGAGCCAGCAGGCGGCCCACTTGCTGCAAGCGGGCATCGTCAAGCTCCTGCACGATGCGTCCGCGCACTTTGGGGAAGACCGCGAAAAAAATTCCGTCTTCGGATTCCGCCAACGTCGAGCTGTTCGTCAGAGGCAAGGGCGCGACTGCGGGAATTTCGGCTTCGATGAGCTCGGCTAAAAAACCGTGCTCCTCCAGAATCATCTCGCGCGTCCAGCGGCCGGGGCGATAGAACTTGGTAACGACTCTGCTTTCGTCGTCCATTTCCAGCTCATAAACGCGATTCTCCATGCTGTTCAGCGCCAGGCAGCGGCCGGTAGCCCGTACGCCCGTCTTATCCGAGCCCAGCGCGCGCTCGACGGCGCCCAGTATGCGTTCGGGGGTTAGCGTGAAGAACTGTTCCATGCGCTACGAATAGCACACCAGTGCGGGTTTTACCCTTCGAACGTGTTGACGTTGAAGCCCAGCACCTTCCACGGCATGGTGCGCAAGGATAGAATATATTCCGCAAAGGGAATCTCGCGAATCTGGCTGGTGCGTGAAGCGTGGCGAAAATACGGCACGCCGTCTTTCCAGATCAGCAGTCCTTGATGACTGATCAGCACTGGATAGCGGTCGCGGCTGGCGCGCACGATGTTGATGACCGAGCCTTGTTGGACGTGCTTGAGCGCCTCTACCATGCGATCAATCGGCACATAGGGCAGCCGCACCGTTACCGTGCCTTTGCCTTTGCCTTCGGCTTCTGTCGCCAGCACGCGCGAGGCCATGCCCCGAGCCTTGAACCAGGCAATCTTGTCGATGTCCTTGTTGACGAACGACACAACGAAACCCGCCTGCCGGGCAATCGAAACCGTCACGTCTTTCAATATTCCCGCCGCCTCGTTATTGGGAATCCAGTCGGCTTCGGGAAAATGGTTGCGGGTGTCGAAGCCGGGTTTGGCGTCGTGGTAACGAATCGCGATGACCCGGTCGGCGAGTACCTCGCCATTTTCACTGCGGGCCAGTGCCCCCACGGTTTCAACATACGTGGTGCAGTCATAGGCCGTGGGAAAAACCGGAGCCGTGTCATCGACAGTTGGACCTCGGCCCATGACCGACAGGAGCGCGGGGTTTTTCATCAAACTCTCGCTCCAAAAAGCGATGCGGTCGCCCAGCGGGCGACTTTGAACCTGCTCGAAGTAAGAAACCAGCCGCGCCGACGTATGGGCGACGGGGTGAGTGACTCTTGATTTCATCACCAGTGACCCACAGATCGCGATAGCCATGACCGGAACAATCCAGGCGAAGGCGACCCAGCGATCGTTATAACGATGGTGCAGGTGATGCGATTGAGCGGCAGGGCGCGGGAGCGCCCGTTGGCCGCTCATTTCCCGACCGGCAGGGCGCGGGGCTCGGTAGAGTCGAAGCTTCGACGCTACCGCCCGTTGGCCGCTCATTTCCCGACGAGTCGCCGTCTTGACAGCGGATTGGACCGCGGACATGGCCGCTTTTCGGGCCACCGTTCGCACCGATTTTACCGCGGCTTTGACGGTGCGCTTTTTCCTGGGTTTCGCGGTCTCTTTTGAAATTGCCTTTACTCGGGCCACGGGATTCTCCTGCTAATAGAGATCGGCAGGAAGGTTGAAATACTTGAGTTAATCAGTTTATTATCAGCTTGGAGCGAGGCAACTGCCTGTTTCTGTTAGCGTTTCAGTTACAGCTACCGAAACCCCGCGCCATTAATCCTTCTGTTTCCCAATCCCAACCCAATAAAGGTAAATACACATCAGCGTAAAGGGAACCATCGCCCATGCATCGCTGCTAGCGAGGCCGAAGCGGGTACTGAAGTCCAGGCCAGCGGCCAGGCCTTCATTGATCGCCAGCAGCGCCAGGCCGATACCCGCGATTGTTCCACCCGCGATCAGTCCCGAGGACATCAGAACGCCAGGGCTGGTTTCGGCTTCGGCCTCGGTGCGCTTTGAGCGCCGGTCAACGAGCCAGCGAACCATGCCGCCCACGAAAATAGGAGTCGAGGCCGAAAGCGGCAGGTAAACGCCAACCGCGAACGGCAGCGAGGGCACGCCGCAAAGTTCCATCATGATGGCCATGGCCACGCCCAGCAGCACCAGCGCCCAGGGCAGCTTTTGCGTCAGGATGCCATCGATGATGAGCGACATGAGCCGCGCCTTGGGCACGTTGAATTTGGTTACCTTGAGCCCGTTGTCGCGCGTGGCAAGGTTGCCATTGATACCCGGGTCGACGATGTACGCAATCTTGCCCGCGTCGTTGACCAGATACTTGCCGCCCGGAATGTTGGCCAGCTCGCCCACGCGGTCCGACGTGATACATCTGTTTGTCGTGTTCGCCTTCCGAGCCCCGGACGGCCTCCATGCGGTTGAGCTTGGAAACATCAACCTTGGTGGTGGGCAGGTTCTTTCTGGAGTAGACCGTCGAAGCTTCGTTGAGTTTGTGAAGCGTGACGCCGATGACGAGCGCCGAGGTAACTGCGCCGACCAGCAACGCGATCTGCTGATAGCGGGGCGTTGCACCGATAAGATAACCCGTTTTCAAATCCTGCGACGTCGTGCCGCCGTTCGAAGCAGCCACGCAAACGATGGCGGCTACGCTAAGCGCGGTGACGCGATAGTCGGCGCCTACCCAGCCCAGCAGCAGAAAGATAAGGCTGGTGAGCAAGAGAGTCGCGACCGTCATGCCCGAAATGGGATTTGAGCTTGAGCCGATAGTGCCCGTGAGCCGCGAGCTGACGGTAACGAATAGAAAACCAAAGGCGACGATGAGCAGGGCGCCCAGCAAATTCATCTTCAGCGAGGGTGTAGCCCAGATGGCGAATACCAGCAGCAGCACGCCGCCCAGAACGTATTTCATCGAAATGTCCTGCTCGGTGCGCAGCGAGCTTGAGGCCGCGCCCGAACCTTTCAGGCTGCTCAGGCCGGCGGTTGCCGAACGCAGAATCGTGGGCAGGCTTTGCAGCAGGCTGATGATGCCGCCCGCGGTAACGGCGCCGGCACCGATGTAGAGCACGTAGTTTTTCCAGACGTCATGAATCGTCATGCTGGAAATCAATGTCGTGGCGGGAAACAACGGCGTCGTCAGCCCGCTGCCAAACAACATGATCGCGGGAATGAGCACCCAGCTCGAAAGCACCCCGCCGGCCACCATGACGGCCGAAATGCGGGGCCCAATGATAAAGCCGACGCCCATGAGCTCAGGCGAAATTTCGCCGGCAATCGAGGAGCCCTTGAAGAAGGAAAACATTTTCTCGGGAACGTCGTTCCACAAGTGCAGTCCCACGTTGAGCATCTTGTAGATCAGCCCGATGAAGAAACCCGTGAAAACCGTCTTGGCGCTCGTTCCGCCCTTTTCGCCGGCAATAAGCACCTCGGCGCAGGCCGTGCCTTCGGGATAGGTAAGCTCGCCGTGGCTCTTGACAATCAGCGCGTAGCGCAGCGGAATCATCATCAGCACGCCCAGCACGCCGCCCAGAATGGCGACGGTCATGATGCGGCTCAGCTCGACGTCGTAGCCCAGAATAAGCAGCGCGGGCATGGTGACGCCAATGCCGAAGGCGATCGACTCGCCGGCGCTGCCGGTGGTTTGCACGATATTGTTCTCAAGAATAGTCGCCTGCCGCAGGCCGAACATTTTCGAAAAAGCCCGGAACAGCGTAATCGAGAGCACGGCGACCGGAATGGAGGCGCTTACCGTGATGCCGACCTTGAGAACCAGGTAAAGTGACGACGCGCCGAATATGATTCCGAGTACGGCACCCATAAGCACCGCCAATATAGTCAGTTCTCGGGGATTATCCTTGGGCGATATAAACGGCTTGTGCTCTTGAACTGCGTCTGAAGACATAAATGCTCCCGTGAAGTTGACGATTAGTTGACTGCTTTATTTGTAGAGACTAGCTGACTATATCCGAAGAAGGTAAATTTTACCCCTAGTGTTTTCAAGCAGATGATTCAGAATTTAGAAATACATGCCAGAGCAAAACCCCCTCCAAACCGAAGGCCGAACCAGCATACTGAATGTCGGAACGCGCATTCTTCTTAAAGACATCATGGACCAGTATCTGCGTACGCTGGGAGACTACAAAACTCATTACGCGCCCACGATGAGTTCGGCAATGAGGCTCTTTCAGGAAAGCCAAATTCATATCGTGATTGCCGAAATCGACCTCACCGATGGCTCGGTTTATCGATTATTCAAGGAGCTGGGGGGAACGGGTACCGAGGACGAAACCTACTTTATTCTGGCACTCGAGGAACGCAACGAGCAAATGCTGGCGCTGGCCGAGGAAATCGAAGTCGACGCGGTGCTGGTGAAGCCATTTTCGGCCGCCGACCTCAAACAACAGATTGAGCGTTACAGTGCGTGGAAGAGCATGCCCAAGGATCCCTGGCGGCTGCTGATCAACGACGCCAGGTTCGCGGCGCGTGAAAAGCGGTTTCGCGAAGCCGAAGAAAGCTTTAAAGCCGCCGTAAGTTCGGCGCCCGGAAATCCGGCGCCACTGGTCAAAGCCGCTCAATATTTTATCTCAAAGCCCGATTTGGTGACCGCCGAAGCGATGCTGAAAAAGGCGCTCGAGATCAAACCGAAGTACGTGCAGGCCCTGACCACGCTGGGCTCATTATATCTGGCTCAACGCAATCTGGACGCCGCCGACGATTGTTTTCAGCGCGCGCAGGCCATTTCGCCGCTGAATCCGGACCGGGTTGTCGACATGGTGAAGCTGTATCTGGAGCGTTGCTTGGAGTCGTGCAAGAACGCCCTGCGCGTCGACGCCAGCAGCGTTTCGGCCCGTCTCTTGATGGGAAAGCTGCTCGCGATTCAAAAAGATTACGTCGGTTCGGTGCGCGAGCTCGATCGGGTTTTGCCGGTGCTGAAAGAAAACGCCAAGCTCGAGGCGCAAACATTTGCTGCCCTCGCGCGCAAACTTGGCGGCATTGCCAAGTAAAATAATCATCTAGAAGTGTCCAGGGTTTAGACAAAATGTCCCAAATCGGTTCCATCTTGGAACCGAAATTGCGAAAACAATCCGCGGACCTATATATCCGTCTAAAATAGTTTCTATTGAATTCAATTTTCTTGTAACAGGAGTGAATTGCGTTTATAACGCGCTGCAAGTCGATCACGGGTATTTGATCGAGGGGTTAAACACCCACTCAAAAAAACTTCGCGCGCGTGTCTGGCTAGATGCCGGCTGCGAGTGCGGTAACTTTGAGCGGCAGGCGTTTGTCCTTGGCGTTTAAGCTTTAGCTTAAACGCTTGTGGATAGCGCCGTTGCCCGCTCAATTCCAAGGAGTATTTCCAAATGAAGGCTTTCTACGTCTGCTCACTCGCCGCTCTGGCAATCACTGCGAATGGTTTCGCGGCTGACACGACTTCCAAATATCAGGACGCCTTCGCCGACTTCACCAATCGCGGCGCTGACGTCAAGAACGCTCAGAGCTGTGCTGACAAAGCCGGCGCCGCAGCCGCTGAAGCCACCACCGATCTGGAAAAATACAACGCCCTCGTTCTGCAGTCGCGTTGCACCTACTATGTAGGCATGCAAGCCAAGAAGAGCGACGACAAGATTCGCATCTTCGGCGCCGCCAAGAACCTGGCCGACAAGGCCAAGCCTTTGCAGAAAGACCGCGCTGAAGCCTATTTCTACTACGGCATCAGTCTGGGCCGCTGGGCTGAAGCCAATGGCATCATGAAGTCACTCGGTGAGCGCTTCAACCTGCGCCGCACGATGGACACCGTTCTGACCAAAACCGCCTTTGACGACGACGGAAAGCAGATTGCAGGCAAGGAATACGACTCGTACGGCGCCAACCGCACCATCGGCCGCCTGCTTTTCAAACTGCCTGGCCTTTTCGGCGGCGACAACCGCAAGGCTGAAGAGTTTCTGCGGGTAGGTACCGCGGAATCGGAAAAAATGGGCGTCCGCAACTCGCTCAATATCCTGTACCTGGCCGAAGTGCTCGTGGCCAACAACAAGAAGCCCGAAGCCCGGCTGCTGCTGGACGGCGCGCTCAAGTTCGAAAGCGATCCGACGGGCTACAACCCAAAACGCGTTCCGGAAACGATCGACGAGATGAAAGACATCCGCGCGCTTCGCAACGAGCTGGGCAACTGATTCGACCACGCAAACAGCGCGCCGCCCCCAACGTGGATGTAGGGGGCGGCGCTCTTTCTCTGATTCTGGATTTTTGTTTTAGGAGTATTGCCGTATGAAAAAGTTTTT
>JACQAW010000344.1 GCA_016194725.1 Deltaproteobacteria bacterium | reverse complement strand
TCGCCTGGGAAAGCTTGGCCAGGCTTTGAGCTATTTTGAAAAAGCCCATTCGCTGGCCCCCAATGATGACGATGTCGCCTACAATTTGAAGTTGGTGCAAAGTATTGCGGAAAAAGCCGGCACGCTTACTCGCGACCAGAATTATTGGACCGGCCACATCGTTCCTCTGGTACGCCGGGTTCCCGAAAGCGCTGTGGATTTCTTGTTCGCCATTGCATCAGTCGCCTTGGGTTGGACGGCCTATAGCGCAAAAAAACGTGGGCGTCGCTTTTTGAAGGCCTTTCAACAGCCAGGATTTCTAACGGTGGCCGGGGTTTGGGCCGCAGCGGCTGCCCTGACCGTTACCATCGCCTTTGGCCACCAAACCAAACTTGCGGCTATTGTGGCGGATGTGGGCGTCGGACGCAGCGGGCCAAGCGATACGTTCACTGAACTGTTCAAGGTTCCGGCGGGTACGACCGTCGAGCTGACCGGAGAAAATCGTGAAGGATGGCGCCAAATACGTTTTTCGCTAGGCAACGTGGGCTGGATTATGGAAAAAGATTTACTACCCTTATGAAGCCAAGCCCGAACCCGTCGAAGTTGATTCTCATTCTCATTGCTCTAACGGCTGCGCTGCAGTTAGCCGCCTGTTCCGGTAAAAAGATCGACGAGAGCGACCCGCAAGAGTTGTACAAAGACGCCGAGGAAGACATTACCGACAAGCGCTATGCGATGGCTCTGGACAAGCTCAAAGCTTTGAAGAACAAATTCCCTTATAGCCATCTGGCCACTCAATCGAAGCTGCGAATCGCCGACGTTTACTTTGACGAAGAATCTTTCATCGAAGCCGCTGCTGCTTATGAGAGCTTTCGGGACATGCATCCGAAACATGAAAAGGCGGATTACGTCATGTTTCGTATTGGTGAGTCATATTTTCAGCAGCTGCCCAGCGGCGTTGACCGCGACCTTGGGCCCGCTACAAAAGCGATCGATTCGTTCCGCGAGCTGATCGGACTCTATCCAAAATCTGAGCTTGTCGATACCGCGAAAAAACATCTCTCCGACGCCACCGAGAAACTCGCCGGCAAAGAGAAGTATATCGCTGATTTTTATTTTACCCGCGAACAGTATGACAGCGCTGCGGGCCGTTACGAAAAGATGGCTGCGCGTTTTCCCGATACCGAGTCTGAACAGTACGCCTACTCCCGCTGGGCCGAGAGCCTTATAAAGCAGGACAAGAAAGACGAAGCAAGACACGTCTATCGCACATATTTAACTCGCTATCCGAGCGGCGCCTACGCCAAACAAGCCGGCAACTGGCTGGATGCTTCGGGCGGACGATGAGCGCATCAAGTTCGGACCTCTTCACCGCCGAGTCTGTACAATCTTTGATTCGAGACCGTAAATTTTCCGAGGCGGAACGCATCTGCGAGCTGTGTCTTGCCAACTCTGAATCAACCGAGATTCAAAAAAAAGCCGCCCTGCACTCGCTGGGTACCTGCCATTATCTTCAAGGTCAACTTTCCAAAAGTATCGACTGCTTCAAGAAGCTGCTCAGCATTGACCCCAAGCACACCGACGCCGCCATTTCCCTGAGCATTATCTATAACGACGTTGGTAGATATGACGATGCAAAGAAAATCTATCAGATCGCAAATCAGTCATTGCAGCTCAAACGTCAGGGTACCGACAACCTGCTTGATCGAAAATTCGCGCTGAAACACATTGAACTTGGTGATTTGTATTTCAAGTATCATCGCTACGATGACGCGCTGGATGATTACTCGCGGGCGGCGCGACTCGACCCAAACCAGCTCGACATTCGCATTAAACTTGCGAAAGTTTACGCGAAAAAGGGCTTTACCACCCGAGCAATACAGGAACTTCAGCAGCTATGCCATCAACACCAGAATTACCTGGCGGCGCGGGTACACCTTGGACTTATGTATTTCTCACAGGGCAACATCATCGATGCTCAGCTCGAGTGGGAAAAGGCGCGAGCACAGGACCCCGTGAACGCAGAAATCCAAACCTATTTGGAAATGGCGAAACAAGCCACCGAGACCAGCGTTTAAAAGGTGAGTTACAGCGACTTAACCTGTGAGCTGGGGACCATTGAACGCAAATTGATCGGCAGGCTTGTGGCCATGCGAGCCTGCTCTTTGGCCTGTGCAGCCTTTGAAGCTGCAATAGTCGCAAGCTGCGCTTTCAGCTCACGGAACATGAGATGCTTCAGGGTGTATTCGTTTTCCTGAAGCACAACCTGGCGTCCAACCTGCTCTTTTAGGTTTACGACAATTGGCGCCTTCAGATTTGCGGTCATCTGAGTCGCGTCGCCGCGCGGAATCGTGAGAATCGTGAAAACGATGCTTTGATTGATGCTGTCCAGCTTGAGAAGCTTAAGCTCCTGCGCCGACAATTTCACGATGTAATCCGACTTGTAAATTTTTGGCTCAAGGACCGCGAACGCAATTCTGGGGTCGTCCAGCGATTGTAGCCAGAGAATAAGCGTGTCGTCTCCCGGATCAACGAGGCAGTAGCGCTGCAATTCCGGGAATCCAAGGATTCCTTCAGGAAAAGTAATTATTTCCTCGCCCCCAACTTCGAGAGCCCCAAAATTCACAGTACTGATTTTCATGCTCGACCTCCTTGTCTTGCATAAGCCTTGTCCGGCGACAACAAGCTCATCGGTCACCCCTTTATGGCTTTTGATACATCCTGAAGCGAAGCAGGAGAAGCCGAAATGGCTTCTTTGTTTTGCTCCTGGATGGCCATGTATACTTCTTCGCGGTGAATCTTTGTCTCTTTAGGTGCCTTGATTCCCAAGCGCACTTGCTTTCCCTTGATCTGAACCACAACAATCTTGATGTGGTCGTCGATCGCAATACTTTCTCCAAGCTTCCGTGTTAATACTAACATGACTTAATGCTCTCCATCTCCCTAACTACTTTAAGTATTCCGTTACCGGGAGATCTACTTATCGATAGATATTCCCTTAATCAACCGATATTAATCCCTATCGTAAAAATTCCAACAATGTCGGCGTGATAAGCTTTTGTGCAGCATGTAAGGATGACCTTAAAACCGTCTCTTCCTTGGCCATGTTCGACCACAGTTCGGCGTAATCTGCGTCCTCAAGCTGGGTCATGAGTTCTGCATTTTGCGTGTCTGTTCGCTGCGTTGAGCCAATCGCGTTGTCAATTCCCGCTACCCGTGAGCTAACTTTCGCTCGAGTCGTAACCACGCTTTTAATGATTTCATCAAGATGCTCCATCGTGTCACGTATGGTTGGCGTGTCGTTGGTCAAAAGACCTACGCGCAACGAGTCGAGTTCATGGAAAATGTTTATGTTTTCAGCAGCTTTGGCTGGTTGCCGGGCCCCGGAGTCGGCCTTGGCGTCTTTGTCGCCGGCGGCCGCAGGATTCGTACGATCAAGCGCAGCGGGAGTGCGATTAGAGTCATCTTGCCGGTATCGCTTCAGCTCGAAGACTTCTGGCCCAACGATATTGGTC
Organism: Deltaproteobacteria bacterium; assembly: GCA_016194725.1. Lineage (GTDB taxonomy): Bacteria > Bdellovibrionota > UBA1018 > UBA1018 > UBA923 > JACQAX01. The sequence goes on along the minus strand of JACQAW010000344.1, from coordinate 289 downwards.
GCGATAAAGACGTCTTTTTGAATTTCTACCGGAATCTCGCCCCGATCCCCGCGAAATTCACCATCGGCGGTATACGCTGGCGTTTGGGTTTTGAATCCCGAAAACAGGTAATGCGCTCCAGAACGCCGGTTCGCGATCGAAATGAGCTGCTGATAAAGTGCCTTCACTTCCTGGGCCACGCCCAACCTCGAATCCGGTGATGCACTGGCATCACTGGACTGGCTGATGGCGATTTCTTTGGCCCGCACAAACAGGTCGGTTAATTCGTTGAGAGCCGAATCGGTCATCT
>JACQAW010000343.1 GCA_016194725.1 Deltaproteobacteria bacterium | reverse complement strand
AAAATTGATAAAAACCCCTTAAGTTTCAAGGGGTCGGCATGGCACCGCCGTTGCATTACATAGCCTCAAGATAGAGGAGTATTTCATGAAAAGTTTATTCGTAGTTTTAGCCTGTTTGACCGTACTGACCACTTTCGGAGCGCTTCACGCGTCTGCCGCTGACACGGATTGCAAGAACATCGATCCGAACGCCGGCGTTAAAGACGTGAAGGGCGACGCTACTAAGGCGCCAGTTCCAACGGCTCCTGCCAGCAAAGAAGCGGCGAAGTAATCGCTGCTAGGCCTTAAAAGTAAAAATTGAGATGACAGTCAAGGTGTTCGCGCAAACCCTCGGCTGTCATTTTTATTTGTCCTTTCGCTGTTTTCCCCGCCCGCTGCGCCCCTGTCCAAGAAGTTTACAGTTCGGTGTCCCGCTGACACAAAAACCCCCCGAAAAGCCTGTTTTTAAGCACCCCGACCTTGGCCCCACCCTTGCAATTTAGTACCTCGAGAGCACTCCAGTTTTAGTTCACTGGAGTCTGTTGTGTAGAAGTTGATGTTGTTGACGGTGGGCCCGCTAGCTACCGCTGTAGTTGTTGCAGAGGAGTTGTTATGAAGAAGACACGTATTATTATGCTCTTGATGAGTCTGTTCGCGTTGACCCCTGCCTTTCTGGGCGCTGCCTGGGGGGCTGAGGATCGGTCTAAGCATGGCGAGAAGCAAGAGTGCCAGCTGATGACGGCTAAACGCCTTAAAGCGGAAGCTGACGCGAAAGTTCAGGAAAAGAAAAGTGGCAGCAGAACCAGCATTGATTAATGCCGGGTATGCTTGAGCAAACCACTTAACCTGTTCTTATCAGAATCTGAATGTTCGGAGCCGGTCACGCGAGAAGACACCTGAATCTCGGCGTGGCCGGTTTTCGACATATTTCCATTTCCACCCAAAAAGTTCACGCGTTCGGCAATCCAGTGAACGGGGCGCTGAATATGCGTGTGCTGAACCAGGTCTCGGACGTGATCGCAGATCCGCTGATGTCCCACATGAATTTGGCCTATAATCAGAACGACGGCCGATAAAACCAGCATCTTCAAACCCAACATGCCCAGACGAATCATGTAGCCCCGCTGTTCCGCGATGGCATATATGCCAGTCGAATCGAAACTTTTGGCGTGCCGCTATACTCATATCGACGCACAAATGCCTCCTGGGGGCCGGCGGCCAGGAATAGGGACGTGAGATAGCGGTGCTTTTGTTCGCCTGCGACAACTGGAGTAGGGGGAGATACAGTGATATCGCAGCAATTGGCGTCCGCGAACTGCGTAACGAACTTTGAGGCGAGGATATTGGCAAGTTCGAGAAACATTGAGTTTTCGTCGTCTTCGCCTGGAAGACGGCTGAACGCCGCCACGCAAAGGCCCTGTTCATCGCCGGACACTTGAAGCGTAACGAAAAATTTCGCATCCGCGCACTCAGAACCGATGCAGGCGCGTGGCATGAGTTCGGCTATGCCAAGGCCGAAAAAATCAATTCTTCGGACAAAGTACTGGCCATAGGTTTGCGGGTCGATGTCGGGAGACTTTTGCGCTCCACCGTTATGGTCCTTGGTGGACGTCAGATTACGCTCCATGTGAGGCTCCTTTTGCTTGTGTCAGAATCGGTTCGTCGTCGGCATCCACGAGCAGCTTGCCGACCGCCCGGGTAAGGTCTTCAGCCGAGAAAGGTTTCAGAATGTAGTCGCGAGCTCCGGCATTGATGGCTTCCATGAGAAGCTGCTCATGTCCCATAGCGGATACCATGATGATTCGCGCATCCTTGTCTTCTTCCAGGATTTTGCGGGTCGCCTCGATGCCGCCTTTGATCGGCATTACGACATCCATCGTAATGAAGTCAGGCTGCAATTTCTTGTACATCGCGATTGCTTCATCGCCATTCGCCGCTTCGCCCAGGACAGTATACCGGGCAGCAGTCAGAATCTCTTTTATCACACGGCGGGCAAATGCGACGTCATCCACAACGAGAGCGGTTTTGGCCATTAGACTCGCCCTCCCTTCCCAATCAGAATAGCAGGGGGTAAAGAAAGCTCAATGCGGCACTTTTTGCCGTGGTCGTTTTATTGGGGGGCAAGATGGCAAAGGTTTTGAATTCGGAAGAGGTAGATACCGGGCTTGCACAACTAAAGGGCTGGGTGCTTCGAGGGAATGAGATAGAGAAGCGATATGAGTTCAATGACTTTCGGGAAGCGATAGCTTTCGTGAATGCCGTGGCAGATGAAGCTGAAAAGGTTGACCATCATCCCGACATCACTATCAATTATAACAAGGTGCTGCTTGCCCTCAGTACCCATAACGCGGGCGGGCTGACCGAAAAGGACTTTGGCCTGGCGCGCGATATTGATTTTATTTGAGCACGCTGATGTGGACGGTCTGAATCACTCGATTTGATGCCTTGCGGACCACGATTTTGAGATCGCCGTAGTAAAGCTCATCGCCTTCTTCCGGGATACGGTCGAACTGCTGCAGCAAGAAACCCGCTAGCGTTTCATAGCTGCCCTGGGGCAGGCCCAGTTTGAGCATCTCATTTATGGCGTCGATCTCCATTTGGCCCTGCACAAGGTATTCGCGTTCGCCCAGCTCGCGGTATTGTGAGGTGTCATGGTCGTACTCGTCTTTGATTTCACCGACAATTTCTTCGAGAATGTCTTCGACTGTTAGAATTCCGTGGTGCGTAGTGCGCCGTTTGCATGGTGCGTGCGATAGGTTTGTTCCCGTCCTGTTCCGAAAAGAGGTCGAAAACGTGAAGCACGCCAATAACGTTGTCGACTCGTTCGTGGTAGACCGGCAGCCTTGAATGACCGTGCCTGGTGAAAGCTTCCAGCGCTTCATTCACTGTCAAAGTATCTTCGATCATATCCACTTTGATCAGTGGGATGAGGGCGTTTTTTGCTTCAGCTTTCGAGAAGTCAAGAATTCGTTTGATCATCCGGCGTTCGGAACTCTTGAGCGAAGTTTCTTTCTGCCCGTAGGTCAGGAGATAACGCAGTTCTTCGCGATGAGTGGGCTGATGTCGGCCGGTTACAAGCTCTTCAAGCGGTTGCAGACGACGTGAAAGCCAGTCGGTATAATGACGCAAAACCCAGATGATGGGCGAAAAAAGCCAGCTCGCCACCTGCACGAATGGCGCGATTACGGGTGCCAGCTTTTCGGCGTAGCGTTGATAAATAGTTTTCGGAATGATTTCGCCGAACAAAAGTATGAGCGGGGAGAGCATTAGTACACTATAGAGCTCGAATCTTGGTCCCAGATGCTTGTAGACGTAAAGAGTAGTCAGGGTGGCCTGAAAGCCGACGCAGATGTTTGTCCCTACGAGCGTCGTGGCAAGCACATGTTCGGGCTTGCTTACCAGCTTGAGCGCAAGCTTGGCACCTTTGTTCCCGGCTTGCGCCGCCTTATGCAGAACCAAGCGGTCTGCCGAAATCAAAGCCATTTCGGAGCCCGAGAAGAAGCCTTCGAGAATCAAAGCCGTCACCAGCAATAGGATCAATATTCCTATGCTCACTGCACGTCCCTTTCATCGGCGATTTCGCCAAAAATGCTTTCCAGTACGTCTTCCAGCGTAACCACGCCGACCGCCTCTTCTTCGTGCGCTACCGTATTTACAACCAACGCCATGTGGGTTTTTGATTCCTTGAAACGCCGGAATAGAAGCGAAAGGCGCATGTTGGGACCTACAAACATGGCGCGGGTCATCAGCGATTTTACGTCAATGGCATGCATATCCGGGTGATTGCGCAACGCGAGTAGATCTTTGACGTACAGAATTCCGACAATGTTCTTTCGGGATTTGAGAAACACCGGCACCCTCGAAAACTTCTGTGCGCGAATGTCCGGCAAAACGTCCATGATCCGGGCTGTGGCCGAAATGCTGAAGGCCTGCGAAATCGGCGTCATGACTTCGGATACCGTACTATCGTCAAATTCAAAAACGTTGGTAATGAGTTTGCGTTCAGCCGGATCAACGGTGCCCTCGCGATGACCTTCTTCCATCAATATCATGAAATCTTCTTCGCTTAGAATCGACATAGTTTTGCTCAAATGGTCGCGACCTTCGGCCTTGAGTTTACGCAGCACAAATCCGATTGCCGAATCCATGACCCAAAGAAGGGGAAAGAGCACCTTGTAGATAATGATGAGCACGTGTGAGTTTACCATCGCCACAATCCGGTTCATTTTTGCGGCAATGACCTTGGGAGTGATTTCACCAAAGAAAAGCAAGATGGGGATACTGATGGCCATGGACCCCAGCGTGATCAGATACCATTCCCGAGCTCCTGGAGCCTCGCCGCCAAAATGCTTTTCCAAAAACTGTGTCACCATGCTGGAGATCAACAAGTTAACGAGTTCGCTCAGGAGCAAAATCATGATCAGAAGACGGCTGGGGCGTGCAAGCAGAGTTCGAATGCGTCCGTAGGCAGTGCGGTATCGCTCTTTTATTCGCCGCAGCTGAAAGCGGTTAAGCGAGAAAAAAGCTGTTTCGCTTGAGGATGCGAAAGCCAGGATTAAAATCAGAATAACAGCTAGGAAGACTTTGGAGAGCGGCATGGGCGTTATCTTAGCTTCTCAGCCCCAGAAATGAAAATCGGCCCCAATGCTATCCGCACCGGGGCCGACCGTTCGACATTACTTTTTGTAGTCACCTAAGCTGCCCGGTCCACGCTTCCGGCCTTCCGAGGTTTGATGCTTGCTAGACCTTTGGCGCCCTTCTTTTTGCGACCCGGAACCGCCACATCTGATGACGTAAGGGCGACTGCAAGCACCTCTTCGAAAGTCTTCACGGGTACGAACGACAGCTTTTGCCGATACTCCTCTGGGATATCCTCCAGATCCTTCTTGTTCTTGTCTGGAATAATGATGGTCTTGATACCGTGGCGCATGGCCGCGAGTGCTTTTTCTTTCAGGCCGCCGATCGGCAGTACCTTGCCTGTGAGAGTAATTTCTCCGGTCATGGCAATATCGCGGCGGATAGGAACCGTGGTCAGCTTGCTTACGATGGCCAAGGCCATGGTAATCCCTGCGCTTGGTCCATCCTTTGGAATCGCTCCCGCAGGAATATGGACATGGATATCGGTCTTTTCGAACACGGTTTCATCGATTCCGTAATCTGCTGCACGAGATCTGATGAAGCCCATGGCCGCCTGTGCCGACTCTTTCATCACGTCACCCATCTGGCCGGTGAGAATGATGCTGCCCTTACCCCGCATTGTAGTGGTTTCGATATAGAGAATCTCGCCACCATATTGGGTCCAGGCGAGCCCCGTTGCGATTCCCACTTCATCTCTTTCCTGCTCTTCCTCGCGGATGAACTGGGCTGGCCCGAGAAATTTTGTCACCATTTCGGTGTTGGCGATTACTTTTTCCTCATTGCCTTCGGCTACGCGGCGCGCTGTTTTACGGCAGACTGTCGCGATGCTGCGTTCAAGGTTACGAAGTCCGGCTTCACGAGTGTAGCCGGCGATGACATGCTTTACGCCGTCGTCGGTAAACTCGATGTGCTTATCGGTGATGCCGTTTTCGAAGATCTGTTTCTTGATCAGATACTGTTTCGAGATCCTGACCTTTTCTTCTTCGGTATATCCCGGCAGATGAATGATTTCCATACGGTCGCGAAGAGCTGACGGAATGGTGTCGAGCTGGTTCGCGGTTGCCAGGAACATCACGTGCGAGAGATCAAACGGCACGTTCAGATAATGATCGCGGAAAGAGTTGTTTTGTTCCGGATCGAGAACTTCGAGCAGCGCCGCCGACGGGTCACCGCGGAAGTCTGAACCAAGCTTGTCGATTTCGTCGAGTACAAAGACGGGATTATTCGTTCCAGCCTGCTTCAGGCCCTGGATCACGCGGCCGGGCAGAGCGCCGACGTACGTGCGGCGATGGCCGCGAATTTCCGCTTCGTCTTTCACGCCACCGAGCGAGATTCTTACGAATTCCCGCCCCAAGGCTCGAGCTATCGACTTGCCCAGACTCGTCTTGCCGACACCTGGAGGCCCAGCGAAGCAAAGAATCGGGCCCTTCATCTTATCCTTGAGTTTGCGTACTGCAAGGTACTCAAGGATGCGCTCTTTGATCTTGGTGAGGTTATAATGATCCTCGTCTAAAATCTGTTTGGCGCGCATGATGTCGAGGTTGTCCTTGGTACCTTTGGACCACGGAGTTTCCACGAGCCAGTCGATATAAGTGCGGAGCATAGAAGCCTCGGAGGCGTCGGGATGCATCCGTTCAAGCCGCGCGAGCTGCTTGAGGCACTCTTGTTCCACCTCTTGCGGCATTTTGCAGGCCGCGATCTTGTCTTTGAGTTCTTGCAATTCTTCCCCCTTGCTGTCCGTATCGCCCAGCTCGGATTTGATCGCGCGGATCTGTTCACGCAGGAAGTATTCTTTTTGTGTCTTGGTCATCTCATCTTTGGCCTGAGATCTGATCTTGGCCTGGATGGCGAGAACCTCAAGTTCCTTCTGAAGAATGTCGTTGATCTTCTTCAGCCGCTCGGTCGAGTTTACGGTTTCGAGAATCATCTGAGCTTCGGCGACCTTGAGCCCCAGATTCGAGGCAACCAGATCGGCGAGGCGACCGGCATCGGTGATGTCGTCGAGCACCATTAAGATGTCCGGCGAAAGCATCTTGCCGAGGCTGATGACTTTCTCGAGCTGTTCGCGAACCGTGCGCATGAGCGCTTCGGTCTCAACAGAGGTTTCGACGCCTTTTTCTTCGAGCTTGGTGATCTTTGCTTCGAAGAAAGGATTGGTCTGAACGTATTCGTCAATATGTGCCTTGCACAGGCCTTGGGTCAGGATCTTGATCCTGCCATCGGGCAGCTTGCGCATTCGCATAATCATGGCAACGGTGCCGATTTGATAGATGCCGTCCGGGTTTGGGTGTTCGTCAGAAATGTCTTTCTGACTGGCGAGCAAGATCAATCTGTCATTGCGTGCGAGGCTTTCCTCGACAGCCTTGATCGAGGAGTCGCGTCCAACGAACAAGGGGATAATCATGTACGGAAATACAACAATGTCGCGTACGGGCAACATTGGCAACGTGGCAGGGATCTCAACCTGTTCGCCGTCGTAGTTGGTCACCATTCTGTGGTCTCCTCAAGATAGCGTGAATCTTCGCTATCTGTTGTTTGCTATCTTCCATGATGCTGGCTACTGCTTGTCTTCGTATCTTTGGGATTC
>JACQAW010000320.1 GCA_016194725.1 Deltaproteobacteria bacterium | reverse complement strand
GAAAGAGAATAGTCTTCACAGCGAACTCGAAAAGGTCGATGCGCCCGTCGGCACGGATGAGCAGGTCGACATTTTTCAGGAACGCGGCGCGCCCGTCAGGCGGCATTCGGCAGAGAGCGGGGACGCAAAGATCGAGAAGCGGCAGACGGACTCGATCTCCGAGCGCCGGCAAAAGCTTTCGCGCGGCCTGGGCGCGCTCGAGGGCGTGGGTCTCCCCGGCCTTGTCCAGAGCGTCGAGCTGTAGCTGCAAAACATCCGGCGCGGCGGTCGCAGGCGGCTCCATCAATAAGGCATAGATGATGCCGCGCGCGTCGTCAGGACTACGAGTCGCCTGCCGGAGCGAATCGGGAAAACCCTGTAAAAGACTCTGCGCAAAAATCATGTGCTGGGCCGTAGGATTGCCAACGGTGGCCATTGCGGCTCCGGGCGTGCTGTTGATGGTTCGGGGTCTGCTTTGAAAACCAGATGCCTCCAAAGAGCCGTGCGCGTCAGAGCCGGTCATTTGGGCGGACGCATGGGGCATGTCTGCAAACCGCGAACTGAGCGCCTCGAGCCGTTCTTCAATCGTGGGATGGGTGGCCAGCAACTTCATCACGGGGTGGAACGCATCGCTAAAAAACATGTGACTGGCGTCTTCAGCGTATTTATTGGAAATGACCGAGCCATTTTGGGCCTGCTGAATCTTCTTTAGCGCGCCGGCCAATCCCTGGAGATTTCTCGTGAACTGGACCGAGGAGGCGTCAGCCAGAAACTCGCGCTGCCTTGAGATCGCGGCCTTGATGAGCCGTCCGCAAAACCAGGAACAGAAGCCTGTGACAGCAAAGGTACTGCCAAAGAAGATACCATGAACGATCCTGAGCATATCGAATGTTTTGGGGCGGGAGGCGTCGATAAGATTGCCCAGCAAGCCCCGTCCGATTTTTCCGACGAGCAGCATTCCTGCGAGAAGGCCCATGAGCCGCATATTGAGACGCATATCTCCGCTGAAGATGTGACTGAGCTCATGGCCGATCACGCCTTGCAGCTCGTCGCGGGCAAGCTTATCCAATGCGCCTTTAGTGACAATGATCGCGGAATCGCCCGGAGCGTGTCCTGCCGACAACGCGTTGATGCCCGGCTCGGCGTCCATGACGAAAATGCGCGGGACGAGCGTGCCGGATGCCAGGGCCATTTCCTCCACCACGTTGCGCAGACGGCGCTCTGGCGCATCGGCAGCGTCAAGCGCCACCTCGCGCGCTCCCAGGAGCCTGGCGATCGCGCTGCCGCCCTTGGCGATGCGCAGAGTCTGCATGAGGCTTCCAAGAGCGATGATGAAAATCGTGGCGACCGCGGTGCAGATCAGCAATGGATCAAAATACCATTGGCCACGAAAGGTTTGGCGAAAGCCGGTACCGATGACCTGAGCGGCCGAAGCATTATCTGGAAGGTGCAGCAGCCGTGGCGGGGTGCCCAGCAGCGACGTGAATTTCACGAAAACGTATTCCACGGCGATCGTGAGCGCAATTCCCAGAAAAAACAACAAAAGCAAAAGACGGGTGCGGCTGCGTGCCCGTTCCTGCCGTTCAAAAAAATTCATTGCGCCCGAGGCCTGCCCTCGACAAACAACCGCCAAAAGGGCTTGGGCAGATCACGCCATTTTTCGGCGGCATTCGTCCAATGGTGCTTATTTATGACCTGGTCAAAATCATACGCATTATAGGTCAGCCAGAAAAGCATGTGAGGCAACGCACGGCCCGACGCGATCGCGTGGCGCGACTGATCCAGAAAATAAAGAAATGCTTTTGCCGAATAGGTGGAATCGACAATCAATCCCTCCGTCTGCTTGAGCAGCTCCATTCCGCTGAATACGTTGGGGTAAGCCGCGCCGTAGCCCGGAGCATAATACTGCTCGATGAACTCAAAGGCCTTGCGGCTCTTGAAGTTGCAGCTAGGCATGCGCGCGCGGTCAGCGGCATCGGCCGACTGCCGAATGAAATTGTAGAGCCTGCGCGCTTCGCTGCGCGTGGCACCATCGTTGGTCAGCAAGGGATCGGCCACGTTGACGCCCGCGATTTTCACGCGCTCCCAAACGCCCGCAAGGCACGTGCCCACGAGTAGTCCGGCCGAGGTGCCCATCGTGCCCACGGGTACGACGACGGTGTCGGGCAACCCGTCCACGCCCAACTGGTCGCGCAGCTCTAAAAACGCATTCACGTAACCCACGTCACCCAGGCGGTTGGAGCCTCCGGGCGGAATGTAATACGGGTGCCGGCCGGGCATGATTTTGTCGGCCAGGTACGCCCATAGCATGTCCAGGCCCATGCCGATGCGATTGGAATGGTAATGCAGCTTGGCGCCCAGCGCGTGAAAGGCCAGAAGTTTCTTGCGCACGTTTTCCGTGACGGGCTGCGGGCCCAGGATCAGCGTGGCCTTGAGCCCGTACTCGTGGGCCGCCACGGCCGTGGCCAGCGCATGATTCGAGCCGTACATTCCCGACGTCACCACGCCGCGTGCGCCCTTGCCGAAAATATCGGCCAAAAGAAACTCCAGCTTTCGGGCCTTGTTGCCACCCAATGGCGACTCCGAAATATCGTCGCGCTTGACCATCAACGTGGGTCTGGCGGGCGCGGGTTTGCCCACTTCGGAATACAAGCGTGCCTCGAGCATGGGCATGGGCCCCAGGGGCGTCGGGCCGTGCAGAATTTCTACTCGCGAAATGGCTTTGCCCAGGCTGGGAAAGTCGCGAAAAAGCGGAAGCTCCGCTGCGGCTGATAAGTTGATTGCCAAGCTGATTGCCGTCAAAACCGTTGGAATGAGCATTCCAAACCCATATAGCCGCCGTGGCCAAGATTCAAGCAACCAGTCTCTTTACATTATACCCGGCTCTTGGCAGGGTTTGGCTTATGCCCATCCCTTCATTGGTAAAGGAGTATCGAGTAAAGATTCGCAAGCGCCACGACCAGGCCCTCTATTCGGGGCTGGCCCACTTTGCCTTTACGGCTTCGGTGGCGTTATCAGGAATAATATTGGCGCTTTGCCAGGTCAAAAACCTGAGCTGGAAAGACATGCTGATCGTGCCCATCACCTTTGCCTACGCCAATCTGGTGGAATACCTGGCGCATCGCGGCCCCATGCACCATCGCACGCGCGGACTGGGGCTGATTTTCACCCGTCATACGGTCGAGCACCACCACTTTTTCACGCATCAGGCCATGGCGGTCGAACGCACCCGCGATTATAAGATCGTGCTGTTTCCCGCGCTTCTGATCGTCTTTTTCTTCGGCTTTTTTGCGAGTCCCGTGGGCCTGCTTGCCTATCGCCTCATATCGCCCAATGCAGGGTATCTGTTCGTGGCCACGGCGTTGGGCTACTTCCTGAACTACGAGTGTTTTCACCTGATCTATCATTTGAACGACGACCACTTCGTCACTCGCCTTCCGGGCGTTGGCATTCTGCGCGGGCACCACGCGCGCCACCATGACCCGGTACTCATGAGCCGGTTCAACTTCAACATCACTTGGCCACTGTGCGATCTTTTGTTTCGAACCTACCGCTGATTACTGAGTCAGCATTTTTTCGCAGGCTTTGGGGTTCTTGATGAAGCCGGGCAGCTTGGCCGCCCCGCGGGTGTGCGAAAGTTCGAGCGCGGCCTTGAGAGTTGTGGCTGGCCTTTGGCGCAGATCTTCCAACGAGAAGTGCTCACGAAACAGATTGGCCCACATGAACTCCTGAAACGGCACGGTCAGGTCTTCGAATCCCCCGGCCTTTCGCACCTTGTACGCGAAGCTGCGATAGGGGTCGTCGCGCAGCTGACGAATCGAATGGGGCAGGGTCGCTGGGTCCAGCGGGCCATTGCCATGTTCGTCATACGGCCAAAGTTTTTTCATGCGAATCATGCGCTCAAAAAATTCTTTTTGGCTCAGCTTTGACCAATCATTGGTCACGTTCACCAGCATCTCGTGCGCGCCATCCATCAAAAGCGCGCTGGCCAGGTGGTGGCCATCGACCAGATAGAAAGTCTGATCGGGCCCGATGATCACGGTTCCGATTTTCTTCTTCAAATGGGCGCGCAGCTCCTGCTTGTCCATTTCGGTAATTTCGGCGTACCGATGGCGAATCTCGGCCTTGCCCACGGCAAACTGGGTGGGGTGAAGATCGTCCAGGTTGACGCGATACGTTTCGCCGGTCTCAATGGTTTTTACCTGGGACAGGCTGTCGAAGGTGCTCTTCCAGGGCTCGCGGGCATGGACCTGGGCCGGCGCAAGCGCTATGGTGAGTAGAAAAACGACCAGGACAAATTTTGACATAGCGCATGAAATTATCATTATAGACGCATCGAGTCAAACGATTCCAAAAACCTCAAGCTTATCAAGCACCCTTGAACTGATCGGCCAGGGTTTCCAGCTTCCTCATCTCGGTCTCGTTGGGCAGAAGCACCGGCAGGGCTGTGGCAAAACCACCTACTCCGGCACGTCGGGCCAGGTCCTTGACCAGCTCCTGGTCGCGCCCGATCAGGTCCTTTTCGCTTTCGGCCAAATTCTGCAGCTTTTCGGCGGTAGTGCGGGCAATGCTGTGTCCAATGAGCAACGCAGTCTCGGGAAACTTTCGTCCATAATCGTAAGCATGGCTGCGATTGAGCACGAAGCCCCGAAACGGCAGCTTGAGCTCGTCGGTCTTTCTCTGAAAAAAAAGCGCCTCTTCCAGAGCCGCCGGTGCCGGTGAGGTGACCAGCAGAAAGGCCACGTCGGGCTTGCTCAGAAAATCTCGCATGCCGCTCACGTCACGGTTCAGCGTGCCCAGCACTCCCGCGAAGACCCCGAAAAATACCGACAGGTCACCCGCGAACTGCTCGCCCAGCACGCCGCCCAGCACCCGGCTCACCAGCGAGCCCGCCGCGCGCCGCAATCCGCCCGTGGTTTCAGCTGGCATGAACATCTTGAAAACCCTGCCATCCAAAAATCGCGACAGCCGGCTGGGAGCCTCGAGAAAATCCAGGGCATGGCGTGAAGGCGGCGTATCCAGCACCACCAGATCATAGCGTCCGCTGAGCACAAAACGGTGCAGCGCCTGCATTGCCGTATACTCGTGCATGCCGGCCACCATGGTGGTGACGTGTTTGTAGATGCGATTGCTCAGAAGTTTTTCGATGTCCTCGGGATTTTTTACGATCGCGCGCACTTCCTGGTCGGCGATGAGCTTGGGATCAAGCATCCATGCGTCCAGCGTACCCGGCGCCTGAATGCCAACGGCCTGCAGCCTGTCCGCCGGCAAGGTCACGGGCGCCGGTGGGTTGCGCTCGACGCCCAGAGCCTCGGCCAGCCGTTTGGACGGGTCGATGGTCAGCACCAGAACCCTGCGTCCCATGCGGGCGCCCGCGATGGCAATGGCGCCCGAGGTCGTGGTCTTGCCCACGCCGCCCGCGCCACAGCATACAATGATGCGCGACTCGCGAATGAGCTTGGAAACTTCGCCGCTCATTGTGGCGCTCCCGCGCGAACCGCCGCCGAGCTCAGCAGCGAATCGGCCAGAAAGGAAACGAGCGACTCGCAGCCAGGCGGCGCATCGGGCAGCCGCAAAAGCGGCACTGAAATTTCGCGCGCCAGCCTTTCTGACTCGCGCCGGGCTTCTTCAAAATAATGAAAGCTTTCTTCGCCCAGCAAGGGAGTGCCTTGGGCGCGATGACTCGCGAACACTTTTTCAAGCCGCAGGCGCTCTTCGGTCGTAAAAGGATCCTGGGCCACATGATTCAAAATCACGCCGCCCACAGGCATATTCGTATTTTTCAGGCCTTCCAGCAGCTCGATGGTCTCGCTTACGGGCAACGTTTCAGGAAGCGTAACCACGTAGGCCGAGGCCTGGTCGGGGTCGTTCAAATACGATTGCCCTTCTCTGAGGGCATCGGCAATGGGGCCGCGCGAAACCATGCTGAGCAAAATTTTTGGCAGCCCCGTCAGCGCCAGCGTGTGGCCGGTGGCCGGCATATCGACGATGATGAGCTCGTTTGAGGGAGTGCCATCGGTGTGCTTCTGGCGCAGATAGGTCAGCAGACAATAAAATATGCCCACTTCCCGCAACGACGGCGCGGCCTGAAACAGCCGGCGCAGAGCCTCGGAATGCAAGGCGGCCTTGGCCAGGGCGCCCACCCGAAAAACGGACGCCAGAAAAAGCTCGTGCCCCTTGAGCGGAAGCAGCATGCTGCCCCACACGCCCGGCATGATCTCGGCCTTGTTTTCGGGCAGGTGATCCAGCCCGAAAAGCCGCGCCAGCGGCGAATAGTCATGGATTCGCTGCTCATTGTCGCGCCCGTCGCCGATTTCGGCTACCAGCACGCGCTTGCCTGCCCGCGCGGCTGCCATGGCGATGGCGGCCGTAACCGAGCTGCGACCCACGCCACCTTTACCGGTAATCAGCACGATGCGTTTTTTGATGAGGCCTTCAAACTGTTCCAACATCTGTGAACGAGAGTATCGCAGTGTGGAGTCGGTTTTTGCAGTCTTTTTTTTATGAGGCAGTAGGAGTAAGCTGCCGCCCTATGTCTAACCTGCGAGACGCCTTTGACCTTCGATCAGACGTCCTTTACCTGAACTCGGGCACCCATTCGATCTGCCCCCGCTCGGTACTCGAAGCCGTGACGCGTTATCAGCGCGAGTATGAGCTGAATCCCACGGTGGGATTGCTTACGGCCTGGTCGCGAATCTGGGAAGTGCAACGCAGTCTTGCGCGGTTCCTGAATGCCGACGTCGGTGATCTGATTTTGCGGCCCAACGTCACCGAGGTCATGAACGCGTTCATTCTGGGTGCGCCCCTTGCCAAAGGTAGCGAAATTCTGGTCAGCGACGTGGAATACGGCGCCATCGTGAACAGCTGCCGTTTTCGGGCCGAGCGCGACGGGCTTGCGTTGCGAACCTTTCACGTGCCGCTGACCCACGACGCGGCCCAAATCGTAGACCTGGTGAAGGGCGAGCTTCGACCCAACACCTCGATGCTCATGTTCAGCCATGTCACAACCGGAACGGGCCTGACCTTTCCCCTGGTTGAAATCGCAAAAGCATGTCGCGAACGCGGCGTACTGACGGCAGTCGATGGGGCACATGCGCCCGGTGCGCTGGCTTTGGATTTTGGCCGGCTTGGCGACGTCGATTTTTACGGCGGCAATCTGCACAAGTGGATGATGGGACCCAAGGGCACGGCATTCGGCTGGGTCGCACCTCGCAACCAGCAGCGGCTTTCCGCACTGAGTGCTGGCTGGCCGACGTTTGAGTGCCCCGATTATTTTGAAGGCTTCAGCTCGGGCAGCCGCTTCGCCCAGCGCATGGCCATGCTGGGTTGCCGCGACTTCGCGGCGTTTTTTGCCATCGACGACATGCTCAGTTTTTGGTCCACCACCGGCGCCGCCCGGATTCGCACGCGGCTGGCCCAGCTGCAAGCCGTGGCTGAAACCGAGTTCGCCAAATTGAGATGGAAAAGCCTTTCGCCGCCACCCGGGCCCCTTCGTGGGCCCATGCTGACCTATGAGGTGCCCGAGCCGCTGCAAAAGTTCGGCGCGCAGCTGATCACCAAAATTTATGACGAGCATAAAGTTCAGGTGAACGTACCGCGCGTGCAGGGGCGCTACGCCGTGCGGATATCGCCCCACATTTACAATACCGAAGACGAAATTGTTCGTGCTGCAAATCTCCTGTCGACGCTTAAGCCCTGAGCAGCCCTCTGGGCGAACACGCGGGGGCGCTGGTAACTCAGCGGAAATATACCATCTGTAGGTATATTTTCCCTGAGTGCTGTCACCTCGTGCCCTCATGCCGGCGTTTGACAGCCGCCGCGGTTAGGGCGCTTCGTCGGGATTCCAGCCCGTGTGCAGGTTTTCGTCCAACGCGTCGAGCATTTTCATATCCGCATCCGGAATCGAAAAGTCGAAAACGGCGGCGTTCTCTTCGATGCGTTTCGGGTTGGTCGACTTTGGAATCTCGATCAGCCCGTGCTGCAGCCCCCAGCGAATCAGCACCTGCGCGGGCGACTTTTTGCAATTGCGGGCCACCCGCACCAGCGGCTCGTCGTCCAGACGCAGCCCCTGGGTGAGCGGGCTATAGGCTTCAACCGCAATCGCGTGCTTGTTGCAGTAGGCGAGCAGCTCTTTCTTATTGAGATAAGGGCTGAACTCGACCTGATTCACGCTGGGAACGGTCTGGCTCTTTGAGAGCAGCTCTTCGAGGTGCGGCACCATGAAGTTGCTCACGCCGATGGCGCGGGCGCGGCCCGACTTCAAAATATTCTCCAACGCACGCCACGAGTCCAGGCGTTTGCCCGCGACCGGCCAGTGGATCAGATAAAGATCGACGTAATCCAATCCCAGCCGCTTTAGACTTGCATCAAACGCGCGCAGGGCCTGATCATAGCCCTGATCGCTGTTCCAAAGCTTGGTGGTCACCGAAATTTCGCCGCGGGGAACGCTGCTTTCGCGCATGCCCTGGCCCACGTCGCGCTCGTTTTGGTAAATCGCGGCCGTGTCGATGAGCCGATACCCGACTTTAAGCGCATGCACCACAGCGTCACGACACTCCGACCCCCGGCGGCGACTGATATACGCCCAGCCCAAATACCGGGATTTCAACGCCACACCTTAATTTCCGGGTTGTTTGAATAGTCATCTCGGCAGTCGATATTTTCGCCAAGCGAACCTTGCCCTTTCCATGGTTTTGTAACAGTGTGGTGCCTCGGAGGAGCTATGGCAAGCGCGCTGCTGCGACTATCGGACGCATTCGGGTTTCTATTTTTTGCGATATTTTTTGCGATGGCGACTTCGGCCGCGGCCTCGGCTGCGCCAACGATCTATGCGCCCGCCGACGGCGGTAATGTTCTGGGCCGCGACCTGGTAGTGGACGTTCGCGGCTGCGCCAAAACCCAGGGCGACCTCGTCGCTTATCTCGACGACGTCCGCGTCCTGGCGTATTGGGTGCCGGGCCGTTACCGCGGCCAATGGCTCGCCAAACTTGAGCTGGGACGCGATGGCGTGCACGTGCTGCGTTTTACGGGTCGCTGCCGCGCGACTGCCATCTTCAGCAGCTCGCGCACCGGAACGCTCGAGATCGCAAGCCGGCTTGCCGCGCACTATCTGGCTGCGCACCCCGCTCGAAAAATGGCGTGGGACTGGGGACCGGCGGTTTTTCTGTACGGGCTATATCGCCTCGACCCATACTCGCCTGACGTGCGTGCATTTCAAAGGCACTGGGCGCGCAAAGGCGTAAGCGCCCCAGACAAAAACGATGCTGTGCCCGCCGCACTTACCGCGCTGGCGCTGGCTCGCGACCAGGGCGATCAGCTGGGGCTGGAATCCGCGCGCACGGTAGCGCATTACGTGCTCACCGAGCCACGCAACAAGCTGGGGGCGATTGACCATCTGGGGCATAATTTCTTCCACTTCCTGTATGGCGACTCCATCTGGGTGGACTCTCTCATGATGATCGGCGTATTCGGCGCGCAATGGGCCAGCTATACCCACGACGCCGCAACTCTTGATTTCGCCGCGCGCCAGCCCGGAATTTACGCGTCAGTGCTGCAGGATCCAGCCACGGGCTTGTTTCGCCATGCGTGGAAAATTACCAAAGGCGTGGCCATACCCAAAAGCCCGGCCTTCTGGCTGCGGGGCAACGGCTGGGTCATCACTTCGATTGCGGAAATTCTGGACGAGCTGCCACCCACGCACCCGCGGCGCGAGGAGCTGCTGGGCATTTTCCGCAGAACCGTCGCCGGCCTGCTCGCCTGTCAGCAGCCGAATGGCCTGTGGGACTCGCTGGCCAACCTGCCTGGCGCAACCTACGGTGAAACTTCCGGAACCTCGCTTTCTGCCTATGCCATTGCAAAAGGAGTGCACCGCGGCTGGCTGCCGGCCGAAAATATGGCGCGGGCCAAGCTGGCATTCGCGGGGGTCACCGCACGCCTGCTGCCCAAACGCAGCGGCAGCGGCGCGTTGTTGTATTCGATGCCGCGCATTTCCTGGTCCACCAACCCCATGCCAAAATTCGGATACACGCTCATTCCCGCGGTCTCGGACATGTCTTATGGAGTGGGCGCTTATCTACTTGCAGCCGCGGAGCTACAAAACGAGGAGTTCTGAATCATGCGAAGTGATGAACGCCGACGGTACGGGGCTGGTGCAGATCGACAACCCGTTTCTGCGGCAACGCCTGGTGCTCGACGTGCGCGATGCCCTGCATCCGCGGCGCAAGCTGAGCGATTACTGATTTGTTCGGCTTAATCGGTTCCCAACGGCGCGATCGTACCGGCGAGTCGGTCCCGGCGATCGTGAAAGCGCCCGCAAAAAAGCTCCACCCGGGCGGCCTCTTTCGCGGCATTGGGGTCGGGAACGTACGCCGGATCCATGATGGGCTGCCCGCCTGTATCGTCACACGTAAGGCGATGAGTGCTTGCTCCCCGACAGACATTGAG
>JACQAW010000044.1 GCA_016194725.1 Deltaproteobacteria bacterium | reverse complement strand
TTGCCCAGCGTGCCCACCCCCATAGCCGCCATAGCCGCCAGTTACGCTATACTCAACAGAGGCGGGGTGTGTCCGATGTCGCTTTCAAAAAACTTCGTTCGTAGTATACCGGTGCTGTTACTTCTTCTGGTGCAGCCAGCGCATTCCAGTCCCGAGCGGCCTGAGACAGTCACGGCCCACCTTCACGAGAAGCAGGTTTTCACGCTCAAGTTCATCGACACCACCGCTGGCGAATGCGAGCTTGAAACCATGCCCGATTCCACCTGGCAAAGCCAGCCCGCCCAGCATCTGCGGGCCACTGTGCGGACGATCGGTTTTTTTCGGCTCTTCTACCCTTTTACCGAGGTCGTCGACGTTTATATCGAGAAGGCTCAGGGCGCTCCCCTGTTCGTCGACATCAATATTCACGACCGCGATAAGCTGCAGCACACTCAGATTCGCCTGGATGGCAAAACCCTGCGCGGCGAAGAGATCGAGGACTCCACCGAGCCGGGCGCCCCCCCCAATCACCGGAAAAAAATGTGGAACATCACGCCGGGAGCCCAGAGCATCTTTAGTATCCTGCCCTTTCTGCGCATGCAGGCCCTGGCTCCGGGCTCGCAGGTTACCTTTCCCATCTCGCACGATGAGCGCAACGGAAATTTTCATGCCGAGGTACTGGGAGCCGAATCCATTCACGTGGCGGGTGGCGACGAGAACGCGGTCAAGGTTCGCGTCGGCAAGGAATTTACCGATACTTTTTACGACAGCAGCGCCCGCGAAGAGCCTCTGCTCTGGTTCAGCAACGACTCAAACAAGCAGCTGCTGCGGTTTGAGTTCAAGCACCGCCGCGGCAAGCTCATCGCGATTCTCAAATCGCAAAGTACCTAACCCGCTAACCTTTGGGAATAAATGGCCGCGCTTTTGTGCCCGCGATCATGCGCACAAAAAGCGCCCGCGACGCATCGTCCAGATAGGTGAACTCCACGCCGCAGCCCGGTGACAGCCCATCTATCGCTCCCCGGCGAGTCCAGCGCACGACGCCATTCCCCACCATTCGGGTCAGGCTGCCTTCGGCAAACTCAAAGTGAAACGAAAGCGGGTCTTCCTTCTTGAACTGCTGCTCAGGCAGCGACAAAAACATTCCGCCACGCCCCAAACGCAGAAGCTTTTCGCCCGTGGCGGCTTCCAGGTTCGTGAAACAGCGCCTCGGCACCGCGATGGTATACCTCGTCAATCGTGACGTCGGCGTAGCCCGACATGAGCACTACGGCGGGGCTGTCGCCCGGCAACCCTTTGAGCTGATCGAGCAGCTCCAGCCCCGACATGCGCGGCATGCGAACGTCGGTTACGACGGCCTGAACTTTCTGTTCGTTCACCAGCCGCAAGGCATCCGCGCCGTTGGCGGCGGTAAGTACCGTGCAACCCCGTTTCCGAAAGTTGTCGGCAACGGTATCGCGAATTTCAGTCTCATCGTCGACCACAAGAACGGTGGAGCTCATAACTACTCGTTATGTTAGCCCCAGCCGTTACCAGAAACTAGGCAAAGTTTAAGCAGGGAGCTGAATTCAAATCCCCGTGTTTTGGGCCATTCTCATGGGAAATTCGTCTTGATTTCCCACCAGCTGTTATTTGTTTTTCGCAGTCCGGACCAGCTCGGCGCTCACGGCGGCGTGATCGGAAAGTTCGTTCCAAGGCCTGTTCGACAGAATTTCGGCGGTCACCGCTTCAGCTCCGCGGTAATAAATACGGTCAAGCCTCAGCACGGGCAACCAGCTGGGAAACGTGCGCGCATGCTCGCCCTTGAGCGCCAGAAAAGCCTCGTTGAGGCCCAGGTTTTTTTGCAGCAGCCGCGATGCTTTCTCGCCCCAATCATTGAAGTCTCCGGCCAGCACCAGCGGAGCATCATGCGGCACCGCCTTTTCGACCCGTCTGATAATGCCGGCAATCTGGGTGGCGCGCCCCGAGGCCAATAGGTCCAGATGCACGCATACCGCATGCAGCTCTTCGCGCATGCGCGGCAGCTGAACGGTTGCGTGCAGCATTCCCCGCCGCTCCAATCTGTTGGTCGAGATGTCGATATTTTCCCAGCTGGTTATCGGGTACTTGCTCAGGATGGCATTGCCGTGATGGCCCGCGGCATAGGCGGCGTTCTTGCCATAAGCGAAATGCGGCCAGATTTCTCCGGCGAGGAACTCGAACTGGGGTGCAGTAGGCCAGTCTTTGTGACGCCGCCCGTGGTGCTCGTGGTGGCCCAGGACTTCTTGCAGGAAAACCAGGTCAGCATGCACCAGGTCGATCGATGATTTGATGCGATGAAGAGCGAAGCTCAGGTTGCTGGCGGTAAAGCCCTTGTGGATGTTGTAAGATAAAACTTTGAGCCTGAACCCACTCAAACCACCATTACCCCCTGGTATTGTTTTGCCATATAATGCGTCGAAATTCACGTCGAATAGGTTAGTATGGCCTCATGAGCGAAAACCTCGACGCGGTAATCGTGGGTTCGGGCCCCAACGGCCTGGCTGCCGCCGTTGCGCTGGCCATGAACGGGCATCGCGTGCACGTGCTCGAGGCGCAATCCACTTTTGGCGGCGGCACCCGATCAGCGGAGCTCGTGTCGCCAGGCTACGTGAACGATCTTTGCTCGGCCGTACATCCGCTGGGAATCAGCTCGCCGTTTTTTTCCTCGCTTGGCCTTGAAGAACATGGGCTGGAATGGCTCAATCCCGATATCGCATATGCCCATCCGCTGCCGGATAATGACAACGGTGGCGCGGTGGCATGCTTTCGTGACCTATCGCGTACGGTTAGCACACTGGGTACCGATGGCGGCAGTTACCGAAAACTATTCGAGCCCTTCGCGCAAAAATGGGAAGAGCTGCTCGACGACGTGCTTCGCCCCATCTCATTTCCACGCCATCCGCTGCTGATGGCGCGGTTCGGGCTATTAGCTACTCGCTCGCTCGAGGGCCTGGCGCGCGCGCATTTTTCCACGCCGGCCGCGCGCGCCCTGGTTGCGGGCGTGGGCGCGCACTCCATGCTGCCTCTTTCGCGCAGTCCCAGCGCGGCCGTGACCATGATGCTGGGCACCGCAGCCCACACTCGGGGCTGGCCCATTCCCCGGGGCGGCTCGCAGCGCATTGCCGATGCCCTGGTGGCGCGGCTGCGCAAGCTGGGCGGCAGTCTTCAACCAGATTCCCCGGTGGCCAGCCTGGCCGACCTGCCCCCCTCGCGCGTTGTGCTCTTCGACCTGACGCCGCGGCAGCTTCTGAAAATTTGCGGCGACCGGCTTTCGCCGGCCTATCGGTCGCAGCTCGAAGATTTTCGCTATGGTCCGGGCGTCTTCAAAATCGACTGGGCGCTCAGCGCGCCCGTGCCCTGGAAAAATCCGCTCTGCGCGGGCGCCGGCACGGTACATGTGGGCGGGACTCTCGAAGACATCGCGCGCGCCGAGCAGCAGGCCTGGGACGGCACGCCCCCCGAGCAGCCGTTTGTTTTGTTTTCTCAGCCTAGCGTGTTCGACCCCACCCGCGCCCCGCCCGGAAAACATGCGGCGTGGGGTTACTGCCATGTTCCGAATGGATCGACTTTCAACATGACCTCGCGCATCGAGGCCCAGATCGAGCGTTACGCTCCCGGCTTTGGCACCACCATTCTGGCGCGCGCCACTGCCAACACGGCTCAGCTGGAGCTGCGAAACGCGAATCTCGTGGGTGGCGACATCGGCGGCGGCGTGGCCGATCTGGAGCGGCTCATCTTTCGGCCGGCTCTGCGCCGCTCGCCCTATGCCGTATTGATGACGAATGACCCGCGAGGTTTTTTCATCTGCTCGTCGTCAACGCCACCCGGGGCAGGCGTGCACGGAATGTGCGGGTATCACGCGGCTACTGCCGCCCGAAAGTTTTTGAACAAATGAAACAGGTAAGCCGCGTACTCGCCTCACTGGTCGCGCTGGATGCCACGCTGGCCTTCGTGGCGTTCGGGTTTCCCCAGCTGTGGTTCACCATTTTTCACGGCGTCGACTATGCCGACCCGCAGGGGTTTCTGCGCCGGTGTGGCGCCAACTGGCTGGCGTTTTGCCTTCTCCAGATAATGGCACTTGCAAAATGGCGGCGAGAGCCGCACTGGCTGGTGCTGATTGCCGGAGTACGGCTGAGTGATATTTTTACCGACTGGACCTACCTCTACTTCGCCCACGACATCACCTGGTTTGGTCGCATCACGCTGTTCACCACCTCGCCCGCCAATCTCGTGGTCGGAATTTATCTTTTGAGGGCCTATAAAATGGGCCGGGTGCCCGTAACCAGTGGCCGGTAACCCGTCAACAGAGACGGTGTACGGGCCGGTTGACGGTTGACGGGACAGTAAACTGGTTCCGTTTACTGGGCACGGGGCTCCGGTCATTTGATGGCTATCCTTTGTACAGGTGGCTACTTGCCCCGAGTTGTGAGGCCTGGGCAACGGCGTAAATGCCCGTAATGCCTACGGCATGCCAGGGCCTGGCATTGGTACTCTGATTGCAAACTAGCAGGGCAAGAGGACTAGAGTATATGCGCACGTTTTTCGCCGTCGCCATTGTAACCGCGACACTTTTGATTCCCCAGCTTTGCCTGGCCAACGACCCCCAGCTTGTTTTCAACGTCACGAGGGAAGGTAAAAAAACCGTTACTCCCGTGAAAGTCACGACCGACGAAAACGGCGATTTGACGGGCCTGCTGGTCGACAAAGATCCCTACTCGGCAACCAAACTGCACGGCGAAGCCCAGATTCACATCGACGGAGTCAAGGATTCCGACAAGGTGCTGTTTCTGAATGGCGCCGGCGTGAACCCCAAGAGCGGCGGCAACCTGACCATGCGCTACCTGCACGATGGAGTGAAGGGCACCTATTATTCTCTGACCTTGAACCTGAGCCGCAACGTAAAAAACGGACCAGACGGTGTCCCGGCTCCGAGCAATGACGACACCTGGACGGTTAAAGTGAACGGCAAAGTCATCAAGGCGCTCTACATGAAAAATAACGACGTGTTTCTACTCGGAACCATCGGTATCGAGACCATCAATCCGGCATACGCCATGTACGCGGATTCCCGCAAAGACGCACAGGCGTTGGCCCTCGGCGGCGACGCCGGCTTCAGCCCCGAAAAGGTTTCCGACTCGGAGGCGGTCAAACTCGTGAATACCGCGCCTGATTCGGCTGACGGTGGCACTCAACGTCCGGCTGAATCGGGTAAGATCTCGGTCGGTACCTGATTCGTTATGCTATAGTGGGGTCATGTTCAAAGGCAAAGACCCCTTCAAGCTGCTTCACCATTATCTGTCCCTCGCAAAATCGGCTGAGATTCCGTTATACGAAGCCATGACGCTGGCCACCGCCAGCCGCAGCGGCCGCCCGTCGGCTCGCATGGTGCTGCTCAAGGAATCTCGCAAAGGCGCGGTCAGCTTTTTCACCAACTACGACAGCCGCAAGGCGCGTGAGCTGAAGGCCAATCCGCGCGTCGCGCTCGTGTTTTTCTGGCAGAAGCTGGACATTCAGATTCGCATCGAAGGACGGGTAAAACAGGCCTCAGCAAGCGAGTCAGACGCCTACTGGAAGACGCGCCCGTTCGAGAGCCAGATCAGCGGCGCGGCTTCAAAACAGAGCCGCGCACTTCGCCACCGCGATGAGCTTCTGGCTGCGGCAGCCGAGCTGCGCACCAGATATGGCGAAAGCCGCAACGTGCCGCGCCCCAAGTTCTGGGGTGGCTACCACGTGGTGCCCGACCGCTTCGAGTTCTGGCTGGGCAAACCCAACCGTCTGCACGAACGCCATCAATTCAGCCTGTCCAAGAGCCGCTGGCGCTACGAAGAGCTCAGCCCGTAACCTTGCGCACCAGCGCCCGCCCGATAAACCGAACCTTGTCACCCAGCGGAAATCTTTTGAGCACGGTTTTTACCACGCCCTGGGTGAATCTGGTCCTTTTGGAATAATCGATGCGCACGTCCACGATCACGGGTTGCCCCGTGGCGGCAGTGGCCAGCGCATCGCGAATGCCTGCGGCAAGCTCGCCATTGCCATTGATGGGAATGTATTTCGCGCCCGTGGCCAGGGCAATGCCTTCCAGCTTCACCTTGCCCAGTATGGTGCAGGTCTTGCGGTTGTACGGAATTTCCTGGCCCTGCGAAATCTGCGAAAGCTCGCCGTCGTAGAAAACAAAATAGGCCACGCCCGCGCGTTCCACCGTCGCCGTAAGGATTTCAAGTCCGGTCATCAGAAACGCCCCGTCGCCCACGACGCCCACGACCTGTTTGCCGGGGTTGGCAAGCTTGGCCCCTATGGCTCCGGGCACGCAGTAACCCATGGCATTGAAATCGGTAGGCGAAACAAAACCGCGCCGGGCGCGCACCTCGAAAAGCTCGGCGGCAAGAAACGTGTGGTTGCCGTCATCCACGACCATCAGCGCGTCATCGGCCAGCTGCCGGCGCAGCTCGGCAAAAAACATTGCCGGATTTACCCGGTCATTCACATGCGCGAGCCATTCTTTCGTATACGCCGCCTTATCCGCGGCAATCTGGGCCGTGACGCGCGCGCGGCGCTCGGCCTGGTTTGGTTTTCGCGCTGCAAGCTTGGCCGCAAGCTTTGGCAGCACCACGCGTGAGTCGCCTTCGAGAGTCACCTTGGCTTTGAAGTTGCGGTTGAAAACCTCGGGGTTGATATCCAGGTGAATGTGGTTCTCGGGTACCACGCAGCCAAAGCTGCCGGTGGGAATTTCGCCGAACCTCGCGCCAATCGTGAGCAGGCAGTCGCAGTTCTTAAAGGCATTTTCGGCGGCGGGCACCGAAGCCCGGCTGAAGCCCATGCCGGTATGCAAGGGGTGGTTACCCGGAAAAGCGCTCAATCCCTGAAGACTGGTCGCCACCGGCGCACCCAGAAGATCCGCCATCTTTTGCGTGTCGTCCACGACATCCACCGCGCCCCAGCCCGCGAATATTCCCGGAGACTTGGCGGCGCAAAGCATTTCGACTGCGCGGTCCAGCGCGCTGTCTTCCGCTGCCATGGCGGGCACGTGCGGCTCGAATACCGGCACCTCCTGCACTTCACCCTGAAACAGCTGCAAATTGGCTGGAATTTCGACAAACACCGGACCCGGCGTGCCGCTCACGGCGGCGTGATAAGCCTTGAAAATCGTGGGCACGATGTCTTTGTGGTGCTCCACCCGCCACGCGCCCTTGGTAATGCCAGCCAGAATTTTCTGCTGATTCAGCTCGTGCAGCTGATAGCCAAACTCGACGTCATTGCGCGTGCCACCCGAAATCACCAGCAGCGCGATGCCATCCAGGTAGGCCTCGCCAATTCCGCTCATCGCGTGCGTCATGCCCGCAGCCGGAACGATGACGAGTGCGCCGATCTGGCCAGGCGCCGTACGGCTGATCGCATCGCCCATGAACGCGCCACCGCATTCGTGGGTCACGAGTACGGGATGAATTTTTTCAGATTTGCCCAGCTCATCGTACACTTCCGTATTGTGCACGCCCGGAATACCGAACGTGTGCGAAATCGGCAGCTGCTCAAGCGCATAGCGCACCAGCCAGGCACCGCTGCGCCTGGCGCCCACTCGCACGACCCTGGTGCTGGACGTTTCGCTGGCCGGCATCTTAGCCTCCGGCCGCGATTGTTTTTCCTGCGACTCGCCCGGTAAGGACGCAGCCACCGAGGAAGGTTCCTTCAAGAGATCCGATGCCATGTATACCCCCGCCACCAAAGCCAGCAGCCTCGCCCACGGCATAAAGCCCAGGCACCGGCTTGCCATCTGTTTTCAAAACTCGTCCCTGCAAATCGGTCTGAATTCCGCCCAGGCTCTTGCGCGCCATGATGAACTCGCGAATCGCGATCAGCGGCATGGCCTTGGGGTCCAGGATTTTCTGAAAGTTGCACGTGCGCATGCGATCCCCGCGATATGATCTGAAGTTCATGAGCCAGCGCAGCTGGTCGTCGTTGAAATATTTCTTTCCGCCGTCGATCTGGCGGTCGTAGTAGACGATCGTTTCTTCCATTACTTTGCGGTCGATGCGGTGGCCATCCAGGCCTTTCTCGTTCATCTTCGCCACCAGATCATTGATGTTTCCGGCTACGACGATATCTTCAGCGCACTCTTTGACCAGGCGGTTGACCAGCTCCTTGTTGCCAAACAACATGTGCTTCAGCAGCATGAGCTTTTTCTTGTGCCGAAAGGCCGTCATGTAATCGCAGCCCGAAACAGCCAGCTCTTTGAGCGCGATTTTCCAGTTCAGCACCTGCCAGGAGTATTGCCCGGGCTGCTTGACGATCGACTCCACGAGGAATCTGGTATCGGTGTTTCCCACCAGGGGCACGGGGCCGATGCGTTCGCCGCGCGCGTTCATCCAGAGTGCCGAACGCGGTGGCACCAGGCTGATGCCGTCAAAAGGCCGGCGCTTCAACGGATGGTGAATGCCCGTGGCGTAATGCCATTGCTTGTCCAAATGGGTCACGTTGCCACCCAGGTCGTGCGCGCGGTCTTGCAGCATTCCGTCGCCATAAATATGCGCGCCGTTCAGGATCACTTTCGGCGCCGGGCCCCAGTTTTTGAACCAGTTCGCGCGCACTTTGCTCAGGTCGCCGCCGCACATGCCGCCCGAAGCGATAACGACATGTGGACCGCTGGCCTTGTACCCTTTGCCATCCGCCATCGACTTGCCATGGACACCGGTGACGGCGCCATTTTGTATTTCGAAGCCCGAGACTTCGTGGTCAAAAAGGATCTCGAGATTCCGGCGCCGTGGATGCGCTTCCAGCGCGGCCAGCATTTTGAAGATGATCTCAAAACCCGTCCCCCACACGATGTGCCAGCGGGGAATGCTATTGCCGGGGCGATGCACGCCACGCTCGGCCCAGTTCACGATGGGCAGGAAATCGATTTTGCGCGCGCGCATGAAATGAAAAATATATTCGAGCGAATTTTCGCAGTAGAATTTGGCCCATCTGCGCGGCCACTCATCGTTCGGGCCAAACGCCGCAACGCTTTCCCAGTCGCGTAGCGCAAGCTCGGGGTCGTCATGAATGCGTTGCCGCTTCTGATGCGGCGTGCCGATCATGTGCACCCCGCCAAAGGAATCCTTGGCCATGCCGCCAAAGTTTTCGCGCGTGCCTTTTTCAATGAGCAGCACTTTCCTGCCATGGTCGAGCAGCTCGAAGGCGGCAACAATGCCCGCCAATCCGCCACCCGCGATGATCACCTCTGCCTGAATGACACGCTCTGACATGTCCTGAGATTATCGGTCAAATGAGCTTGGTTGTCGAGCCGGAACAGGTGGTCCAATACTGAAAAATTATCCGGCCTTTCAGCCCAAGGCGCGCCCCTTCGAAGGCATCGAAGCGAACGCGCAAGGTCAGCAGCGATGGCGGCAGTCCTGCTTTAAATCCTGCACTCGTAAATAATCGTTAACCGAATTTCCTGCACCCCTTGAAATCGCATGGGTTAGGAGCCGCACACCTACACCAGCAGAGCTTTAGGCGGACATGGTTGAGGCGTACAATGAAGGAACACCAGGGGAACGTAAGATGAGGGCGAAGGTAAAATCAAAGGCGGTAGTCCAGGGCCATGGTCTGCCTCAACGCGGCTCCACGTCTTCGCGCACATTGCGCAGGCTAAAGAAGGTTTTGAAACGCGCGCCTCGCGTGTCACTCGCTATCGGCTTCACCCTTTCGATGGCTGCACTGAATTCACAAGCCACCCCTACTAACCGATTCAATATTTCGATTAATCCCTCT
The DNA here is from genome assembly GCA_016194725.1 of Deltaproteobacteria bacterium. Lineage (GTDB taxonomy): Bacteria > Bdellovibrionota > UBA1018 > UBA1018 > UBA923 > JACQAX01. The sequence goes on along the minus strand of JACQAW010000044.1, from coordinate 1,059 downwards.
TTGACCGAGGCGATTCAAGGCCAGGCGGTGCAGATCGCATCAACCGCGACACTTACGCAAAACCAAGGCAAGGGAACGACTTTTGCCGCCGATTGCCTCTGGAACACCAAGATCGTCCAGAGCGTCGCTCCTCGGAATCTTAGCGCGGGTCAGTCGTTAGGCTGCAGCACGAACACCGGGCGACTCACGCCGGCCTCGAGCTCAAATACGAATACGTACACGATGAATGTGTACAAGACCGAGCCCAGTGGGCAGCGCCAGCTCTATAACACGCAATCGACGACCATTTCTGTTCATGGTGATACGGTGCCGCCGGTGTACTCGTGCAGCACGCCTGGTGTGCCGTTTTCTAACCCGTACATGAAAATACTGCCAGCACCCCAGTGCGCGATCTTTGATCCCTATGGGTATCTCGACTCCCAAAACCTCACGCATGTTCTGTTAGACAGCCAGGACGTGACGGGTAGGTTTCAGATTAGCCCGCAGGGCAGCGGCCCTTGGTATTCGACCTATCTCATCATGGGAGACTTAAATCCTATCGCCGAGGGGAATCACACGCTCACCATTCAAGGAGGCCAGGACCTCGCTGGAAACCAGGCCGCGCCATTCTCATTTTCATTCACAATAGATCGAAGCCCGCCGACGCTCGCATGGAGCAGCAGTACGCATGACAACGTGCTGACCAATCAGAAACTATTCCCACTTGCCGCTTCGTGCCTCGATAACTTGAGTCCCACGAAAACGACGTTCATCGCCAACGGCCAGAGCATAGCGGTGAGCAACGATTCATTTCCGCAAGCCACGGCTACACTCTCCGAGGGGCTCAATACCGTCACCGTTCAATGCGTAGATCGCGCTGGAAACCAGGCACCCGAGTTAACGTTGAATAACATCGTACTCGACACGACTGCGCCCGTTATCAGCGTTTCGCCCGCGAGTGGCACCACGGTTTCAAGCCTCTCGGTTCCGTTCAGTGTAGTGTGTAACAAAACTCTTTCCACAATTGAAGCATAGCACAAGGGCCTGTTGCCTCACCAAAAGTGAGGTGACCTATGACCG
>JACQAW010000319.1 GCA_016194725.1 Deltaproteobacteria bacterium | reverse complement strand
GCGTCAAGTTTGAGCTCGATGGCTACGCCTCTCTCGAGAAAACCGTGACCCTCGAGCCGGGCGCACCCATCAAGCTGAACTTCAAGCTGCAAACCCATCGGGCGGCAGCCAGCGAGTCGGCCAAGGCCAAACCAGCCCAGTCGGAGCCGATTAAGGTCAAGGAAGAAGCGCCACCAGAGCCAAATGCAGAAGTAAAGCCCGCGCCCAAAACAGACGATTGATGGAGTTCGGGGGTTAGACTACGATAGGGCATGCCCGTGAATGCCTCCACGAGATTATCGGCCTGCGTAATCGCACGTAATGAAGAGCGCACGCTCGAGCGCTGTCTCAAGTCGCTGGCGTTCGCCGATGAAATCGTGGTTATCGACGCCGGCTCCCACGACCGCACCGTGGAAATCGCGCGCCGTTTTACGTCCAAGGTGATTGTGCATGCGTGGCAGGGTTTTGCGCGCCAGCGCAACGTGGGGCTCGAGAACTGCGGGGGCGAATGGGTTTTCTTTCTCGACGCCGACGAGGAAGCCTCGGCTGAGCTGGGGCAGAGGCTGAAAAAAATCGCCTTCGGGAACGCGGCCGCCCACCCGAACTGCTATTCGATCAAACGAGATGAGTTTTTTTTAGGGCGCCAGCTGCGCTACGGCCCCGGCAATCCGTCTTTTCAATGGCGGTTCTTCAAGCGCAACGGCGTGCGTTTCGAGGGCGAGGTGCACGAGTTTCCGCGCTTCGAGGGCCCCATTGGCCTGATTGCCGACGCCGCCATTGCCCACTGGCCCAGTCTGGGCATTGACCGATTTCTGGTCAAGCTGAACCACTACACGACGCTCGAGGCGCTGGACCGGTTCGCGCAGGGGCAGCGCACGACGCTCTTTCATGCGACGGGAACCTTTTTCACCACCTTTCTCAAAAACGGCATTCGTTATGGCGGCCTGTGGAACGGCAAAGAGGGTTTCGTGCTGACGTTGCTGGAATCTTTTTCGCGCGTGGTGCGGCATCTGAAACTTTGGGTTTTCTGGCAGGTGCACGAAGGAAGGTTGAAAATAGATCTGGGAATGCGCCTGCCGCAGCCAGGCTCGGCCACGCCGCCGGCCAAGGCCGAGCTGGAGCGCCCGGTTTGGAAATCCGAGTAGTCGACGATGAAAATCATCCACTCCTGCACCTCGGACAGTTTTTCAGGCCTCGAAGCTTACGTGCTCGATCTGGTCAGCTGGCAATACCGGCAAGGCAAGGACGTCGAGCTTTTCTGCCGTGAGGGCAGCCGTCTCGAAGAGCAGGCGCGCGAGCGCGGAATTCCCGTGTGGACCATCGGCGCCACCGAAAAACCCGGTCTGCGGCTGTGGGCCAGAAATATTGGCGATTGGCGCCGACGCCTGCGCGCGGACGAGGTGGTTTTGCACATGCACGCCGGCGGCGAGCCACGCTATCATCTTCCCGTGCTTCTGCGCGGCCCTTTCCGATTGATCAAAACGCTGCTGCATTATCACATCTGGATCAATCACCGAAAAACCGATCCTCTGCACCGTGCGATTTTTCGCGGCATCGACGAGGTCTGGACCTCGAGCGAAACGGCGCGGGCGCATCTGGCCTCGCTGCTGCCCGTGGCGCGCGACCGCATTCGCGTCGTGCCCTATGGCCGCGACGTCGTTAAACTTACCGCTGCGCCGGTGGCGCAGTGGCGCACTGAAACTCGCGAACGGCTGGGGGTAACCGACTCCGATGTTCTTGGCGTTTGCGTGTCGCGCATCTGAAGAATGCATGTCGCTGGCCATGCTTGACGCGGCCATTCTGGGGCTGCCCATTCTGGGAACCAGCTCGGGAGGCACGCCGTCCATCGTGCGCCCCGAAGAAACCGGAGTACTCGTGCCCCCTCGTGACACCGAGGCACTGGCCAGGGGCCTGGAAACTTTTTACGGCAGCCCCGGGCAAATAAAGAGATTGGGCGAAGGGGCCCGCAGCCTGGGGCGCCAGTTCAACCAGGAAGATATTTTTCGGCAAATTTGGGAATGGTACGGCGCCCGACCCCCGACTACAATCAGACCATGACTCTCAGCTCGCGCAAGTGGTCCATCCTGGCAGTCGCCTTCACCTGGATTGCCGCGGGCCTTGCCTACAGCAACAGCTTCACGATCTCGTTTCAGTTCGATGACACGCACACCGTGCAGTCCAATGTGTACATTCGCTCGCTTTCGTATATTCCGCGCTACTTCGTCGATGCGACCACTTTTTCGTACCGGCCCGAAAACAGCGGGTACCGGCCCATGAGTACCACCGCCTGCGCGCTGGCGTTTTGGCTGAGCCATCAGCAAACCTGGGGCTTTCACCTCATCAAGCTGCTCGAGCACTGCCTGGTGGCCACCTTCGTTTTTCTGCTGGGCCTGCAGCTTCTGCCGAAGTCGGGGGTGCTGTCGACGGTTGCGGGTGGCCGCACGCTTGCCGCGTTTTTTGGCGCGCTGGTTTTTGCCGTACACCGGGCCAATACCGAAATCGTCGATTACATCACTGCGATTTCGTCGCTGCAGGCAGGCCTTTTTTATCTGGTCGCCTTTTATCTCTATCTGAGCTTTCGCAGGCGCAGCGGCGAGCGCCAGCGTTTCGCCTTTCTGGCGCTGTCGGTGGCCTGCTACCTTTCCTCGATGCTGAGCAAAGAGGAAGGCATCACGTTGCCGGCCATGCTGGTGTTCTATGAGTGGATTTACGGGCGCAAAAACGACGAAACTTATTTCGGGCGGCTGATCGCGAATGCGTGGCGCTGGACGCTGCTCGTGCTGCCCTATGCCGCGGCCGCGCTGCTGTTTTTGGTGCTTCGCGCGAAGATTCAGCCGTCGATTGCCGATACCTCACGCGGCAGCATACTGCCCTTCGACTATTTCATCACGCAATGGCGCTCGTGGTTTCACTACTGGGCGCTGTTCTTCTGGCCGGTGTCGCTCAATGCCGACAACCTGAGTTTTGATTTTTCAAATACCCTGGTCGATGTTCGCGTGCTTGCGGCGCTGGCATTTCACCTGGCGGTATTCGGCGTGGCCTGGGTTTACGGCAAACGGCGGCGCTTTATCCTGTTCGCCGTGGTGTGGATGTACGTGACGGTGCTGCCGGCCTCGAGCATTTTTCCGCTGGTCGAGGCGGTGAACGAACATCGCGCCTACATTCCGTACATGCTGCTGACGTTGCTTTCGAGCTGGCTGTTGTTTTCAGGGCTGGTGGCGCTGGGTGCGACCAGGTTTTTCGGCGGCAGGGGCCGCGCTCTGGCGGTCATGGTGTTTTCGCTTTTTGTTTTTCTGCTCGGTGCCGGCACCTACGCCCGCAACGAGGTGTGGCAGACGGATATCTCGTTATGGGAGGACATCTACTCCAAAAACCCCGACAGCCCGCGCGCGCTGAACGTGCTGGGAATATCCAAGCTCAACCATGGCGAGCTCGCGACGGCAATGCCCATGCTGGTGCGCTGCCATCAGCTGGCGCGCACCTATCTGCCTTGCATGGTGCACCTGAGCATCGGCTATGCCCAGACCCGGGAGTATCAAAAGGGCCTCGAGATTCTCAAGGAAGCCTACTCGTACGACCCAAATTATCCGCACGTCAATTTCCACCTGGGTCTTTATTACAAGGATTACCTGGGCGATTTTCGCGAGGCGATCACCTATCTGGGGCATGTGAAACAGCTCACCGGCGGGCGCTTTTTTCAGGCCACGATCAAGCTTGCCGAAATTTACCTCGATGACGGCGACTATGACCGGTCGATTCAGGTTTCGGACTCGGTTCTCGAGCTGGATATTTCGAATGGTGATGCATGGGATGTGCTCGGGCGCGCCCGAATGTTCAAGGGTGATCTGGCAGGCGCGCAGAAAATAT
>JACQAW010000312.1 GCA_016194725.1 Deltaproteobacteria bacterium | reverse complement strand
GCACGCTATACGAAAACAGCGCGTCACCGCTGGCCAGCCGGGCCGGCATCATGATGAGCGGAATGCCAGTGAAGAAATGAATGCCCACCTGCGACCACTTGGTTAAAAAATTATCAAACGAGTTGTCGGCCATCTTGAACGGAATGAACGGTTTGCGAAATCGCATGAACTCATACTTTTTTTCGGTCTGCACGTAGTTTGCGGGCGGAAACAAGGTAAAGTGGTGGCCGTTGTGATGAATTTTCTGAATGAACTCCAGGCCCGGCAAGGGCGCGTGGTAGAGCACGCCGTGAATCAGCCATTCACCCAGCGAGCACAGGGGCACCGTGAAAAGCACGCCCGCCACGACCGTTACCGCCGTATTGTGAAGGCGAGCGGCCAGCACTGCAGCCGCGCACCAGGCTGCAAGCAGAAGTACGCCCCCGAAAAATCGGGTCAGGGTGACGTTTTGCAGACGAATCCGGGGACGGGCCATGACTGATACTCCTAAAGCCTGAAAATTCGGGATGCGTTTCGCCAGCTGATGTTTTCAAAATCATCAGTGGGCAAACCCAGCTTGGCCAGGATGCGCAGCTGAACTTTCTGCTGGTTGCCCAGCACCGGCCAGCCACTGGCAAGCAGGATGCGTTCGCTGCCCAGCGCGCGAATCATGTTGCGAATCGAGTCGCGCGTCTGCCAAGCGGTGTCTAGATAACAGTTCGGGTGTTTTTTCGCAAAATCTATTGCAGCGCGATAATCGGCCAGATTGCTGTGGGTCATGATGAAGGTGCACTCGGGAAACCCCTTCACCAGGGCCTCGTAATTGCGGATATCACTCAGGTTTGCATCGAAGCGTCCCAGGTACGAGGTAACCCCGGTACGGCAAATGACCGGCACGTGTTTGGAGCGGGCCAGGTCGGCCAGCTCGAAGTAGCGCTCGCTTTGAGGCGCCGTACGCTCCAATACGGGATGCAGGTGCACGCCGCGGGCGCCCTTTTTCAGATAGTGCGCAAACAAGGCACCGACGTCTTTTTCGTCTTTGGTGAAGCTGACTACGGGCAGCAGCTTGGGGTTCCGGCTGCACACGCCCAGTACGTGGCGCGAGTCGCTGAAGGGCTCAATCGCCGACACGATCGCGCGATCAATGCCGTGCTCGCTCATCGAGGCCAGCAGCTGCTCTTCGCTTTTGCTCGAGCAAAAGGGCAAGTTCGCTCCCAGGGCGATTCTTTGCACCAGCTTGCCCGTGCGCGCGGTGGTGCGCGGCATGAAGCGGTTATCGCGCATGTTCAGCAGATCCATCGACATATTGTAGAGTCGATCGACGCCCGGGCTGTTGAGCCGGTCAAAAAGCCTGTCGATTCTGCGATCCAGAAAAGGAAGCTGCGTCAGGTGCGATTGCTGGGCCGAAAAAGGACGAATGTGGACGAACGAATCTATCATCATAGTGGGTTCACCTCTTAAAGTACGAGTAAGGAAAGTGGCAGGCCGACCAGAAAGCCGTCCCAGGACTGCGCAAGCACGCGCGCGGCGCGCGGCACGTCGTCGGCCGTTTTTACGTCCGGATAATACTTGCGGTAGGCATCGAGATCCCAGGCAATGGCCCGGCCGCGCTGGTAGTTGCGATAAGTCAGGCGTACTTCGCCCTTATCGCCGGCCACGATTTTGGTCAGCTCTTTGGGGCCGGTTTGAAAGCCGATTGGCAAAAATGCTTTCAAGTCCCTGGGCGGTTCCTGGTAAAAGCGAGGCAGGTCGACCGTCATGGTTTCGCCCGACACCACGCTGCGAACCACCGTCGCGCCCCTGACGATCTCTTCAAGCGTGGCGGCATTCAATTTGCCTTGCCGGCTCCAGGGAGCAACCGTAGCGGGGTCCACCGCCGCCCAGGCCGAAGCCGGTTTGCCGTCCACTTCCTTGAATGTGATGACGCTGTAGCGGGCCGCCTCGCGCAGGTGCCGATAGGCGCGCGCCATCCAGGCCTTGCCCGCGTCCCTTTCCGTCTTGAGTACCAGGAACTCGCGGTACTTGCGAATAGCCTCGGTGCGGTCCTGGGCCGAGGCCCCCTCGATACCCAGGCCGTTATGGTCGAAGCCAAAAACAAAGCCGAAGTCCTGGGTCACCTTCATCATATCGGTCCAGTGGTAGGCCATGAGCACGCTCAGGCGCGCAAGGCCGCCGTGCAGAGTCGACAGCAGCGCCGAGCGTTCCGCTTCGCTTACTGTGCGATACCGATCGAGATCGTCCTTGAAGGAGGCCGTGCCATAGAACACCTGGTTGTCCCAGATGACCGCGCTTTGGAAATTCAGCTCCTGGATGCGTTTGGCCTCGAGCGTAAGCTGGGGATAGAGCTCGTTTACGAAAAAAGCCTGTACGTCGACTTCCGTTTTGAACACGCCCACGCGCGCCTCAAAGGGCTCGGTAACGTAGCTCAGGCCCGCAGCCCAGGTTTCGGTCGGAAAGTACACGTGCGCGACGGCGGCGGCCTGTTTTACCAGGGTGACCAGCGAGTTTTGAGTCAGGCGGGTTTGCTGCACGATGGGGCGGCAACGGTAGACGATGCTGCGCAAGGCCTTGAGCGGCGCCAGCTGGGCTGCAAGCAGCTTGAGGTCATTGGGGTAGGCGGCGTAATTTTTTTCAATCTCGGCAAACACCGCATCCAGCTGCTCCGCGGTTTTAACCTCGAGAAAATTTTTTCGGAACGATTTGAACTCGGGGCTCAGCAACGCATCAGTGACCTCGAGCGTGGCCGAAATGCTGCGGCTCGCGCGTTCGGACGCAAGCTCCTTGGCATGTTCGTAGGCGGCGTCAGGCATCCACGCAAGCTCGGTGCCGGCCGGCGGCAGCAGGACTGGTTCCACTCTGCGCAGGGCGGCTGAAGACAAATTTGCGTAATGCATGGCGGTCAGGGTGAGGAGTGAAACGGCGGGGATAATTTTAAAATTCATGCTAAAAGACTACACGACGTAGAATGGACTTCAACGATGAAACCTGACCCGGCAAAGCGCGGACGCGCGTTGAGAGTTGTGCACGGCCTGCTGCTCCGCTTTTTCCGGGGAGCGGTGCGCCGTCCACGCACGGTCCTCCTTACCTGTCTTGTTTCGAGCGTCATTTTCTTGGCGCTCAGCTCGCGTATTCGGGTGCTGACCT
>JACQAW010000308.1 GCA_016194725.1 Deltaproteobacteria bacterium | reverse complement strand
TCGAGGCGATGGCTCGCGCCTTGAAGAGCAGCAAGGCCGGGTTCTACTGGTATTTCCGGTCGCGCGCCGACTTCGAGCGGCAGTTGTTCGGCCATTGGCGCGAGCTCGAGACACGAAGAGTGATCGCCGAAGCCCAGAGCGAGGCTGATCCGGCCCGGAAGGTCGAGCGTCTCTTTCACGCGGTCGTCCAGTTGCGAGGGTCGGGTGACTTCCTGTTCTTTCTTCGCAGGCTCGCCCTGCGGCGCCCGCAGCTGGCCAGGTTGGTTCAGGCGACGGAAGCCGAAAGGCTCTCGTTTGTCACGGGCACCCTGCAGGAGCTTGGCGTGGCCGAGCCGGTGCTGACGGCGGAGTCGCTCTACCACCTTTATCTGGGGTGGTACGAGCGCAACCGGTTCAAAGCGCCGAGTGCCGCCGAAATCAGTCGACAGCTTCGAGTCGTCAGCCGGATGATCGGCGCGCAACTTGGAGACAGGAGGTCCTCATGAGAGTCACCGAAAAACATCATCGCGAGCAGCCGTGGCGAGTGCACGAGCTGGCCGCTGACTTCGAGCTTCTGGACGTCTGGCAGTTCAAGCTGAAGTCCAAGGGGCGGCCCGAGGTCGACCGTTTTCTGGCCGCGGTCTGGTCGGCGTTCGATGACATCGCCGAGTCGCGCCTTTCGCGGTTGGGACGCGCGGCCGGGAACGCTCGCGATTCCCGGCTGTACCGAATTGAGCGTGACAGAGCGTCTGTCTGCCGACGAGCGTTCCCGGTCGAGACCCGCGCCGCTGCCCGTATCAGCCCCGAAAGCGGGACTGTCCCCGGTCTATCGCTTCGAGGACGAGGCCCTCTTCGAGGTGTCGAATGACACCATTCATGCCTTGATCCACCTGGGTTGGGCGGGAGCCCAGCCTGAAATGGCGGTTTATATCAAAACCCGCGGGTTCATGAGCCGCCTTTATATGGCGGGAATTTCCCCGTTCCGGCACGTGGTGGTCTACCCGGCGCTAATCCGCAGCGTGCGTCGCCATTGGGAAGAGGGAGCCGTTCCATGACACCGGCAACCGAGCTTCGGCTCTTCAGAGGTGTGATGATCATCATGGCTGCTGCGATTTGCGGGCTGGTCGGCCTCGTTTCAGGGTTTGGCGGGCTTGAGTCGATGGCTGCTCTGTTTCGAAGCGCCCAAACGATCATGCTTGATGCCGGCCTCCGAAACCACGTGAGAGCCATTTCCGTCGTTTTCGCGGGCTTCGGCGCGTTCACGGTCTGGTCGACTTGGGCTCTCGAGGAGCGAAAAGGCGCGTTTCGCATCTTCGTTGTGTTCGGGGTGAGCGCGGGGTTTGCCCGAGCGACGGGTTGGATGACCGAGGGTTATCCTGGCGTGATGGCAACGGTGTTCATGGCCATGGAGCTCGCGATCCTGCCGGCTCTTTGCATATGGCATGCGCGATTGCTGAGACTCGGTGCGGACCGGCCTCGGGAATCCCATTTGAATGTCGATTGAAATTTAAAAGTGGTGCCCAAGATGGGCGTAGGTGAAGGCGCTTCTTCACAGTCAATAAGATCATGTGCCCAGAGCCGGAATCGAACCAGCGACACGCGCCTATCTGACGTCGCTCAACCATGCTAACTTTAACTTATGGATACGCTGCCTTCATACATCATGGAACATCCCGGGTGGGTCTGGGGCAGGCTAGCGGCCGCACTGGTGTCGGCTGGTATTTTGTCGGGAATGGCCGCTTCGTTTCGCGAATTTCTCGTCGAGCCCACTCCGGACCAGATTCGTATGCAGCGAGCTGAAATGCTCGCCTGGCCGGTGGCTCAGGGGCGCCTCGAGAATCTCAGAATCAAGAATGCAAGATCCGGCAAAAGGTCGAACCGCTTCCTCGTGTGGGGCGAGTACCGCTATAAGGTAGCAGAGAGGGAATTCAAGGGTGATCGCCTGTCGATCGACGGGCAAGCCTATGATTCGGACTATTACGATTACTTCGAGAAAAAAATCGCGGCACTTGCGCCCTCTCTGAGAATTCGCCGGCCAAAGTTCGAGGAGACCATCAGCTACCTGGTGAATGAGCCCGTGAGCATCCACTATGACCCGAAAAAACCTGAAAGCTCGATCCTCAACAACAAAGATTGCATTGCGCCATCGTGGCTCTGGGATTTCGGCGTGCCGTTCTATTTCTGCTGCTGCTTCTCGCTAGTGGGCCTGGGACTTGCGGCTTTCGCCCTCAGGGGGCCGCGAATGTCGTGGATGTGGCTGCTCAACGTCGTCGGTCTCGTGCTTCTCGGAATCGGATTGACGATGCTTCTGCTGGCCACGCGACAAGCGCCGGGCGAGCCCGTCAGGTGGGTTACCCTGGTGTTCCTGCTCCTCGTGGGCTGCCTGCTGTCTCTGGTCGGTGGTTTTTATTCGCTGTTTCCGAAAATCAAGGTTGTAGTCGACCCAGCCGGACGGGCGGTTCGCGAAACGTATCGCCATGCGTTCGTGCCTTTGCTTTCGCATTCCAGGAGAGTCTGGCCTTTCTCGAGCTTCGGGCACGTCAGGCTGTCGACGCTGTTTCGCGAGCAAACCGGCTCGGTCGCCTGGCGCGTTGAGCTGATTCCGATCTCGGAAAAAGATTCGGTCATGGTGATGGATACCTGGTCGCGAAATCAGCCGGGCGAAGACGTACCAAGAGACGCTCTGGATTTCGCCGAAGATCTGGCAAGAACCACCGGCTTGCACCTGGAGCTCAAAAGTTCGACCGAAAAAGCCCCGCCAGACCCGAGAACCCCCGCCGAAATTACTCAGGCCGCTGCGAAGTCCGCGGAAGGCGATAAAGACTGGCGCCGGGTCAGGATCAAGTTTCTCGTCATGGCGATCATCGGCGGCGCCATCGCGATACATCAGGCACAATCTTATCACCTGGATCTCATGCATACGGTCGTAGTTGTCGGGGGCAGCGCCATATTCGCCGGGATTGTTGGCCTGACTTTTCCTTTTCCCTGACTGAAAGTGGTGCCCACGATGCCTATTATTGTTTGAAAGTTGGTCGCAGGTTTAGAAGGTGGTGCCCAGAGCCTGGAACATACCGCAGACACGGTTTCTTTCAGAACGTGCTAAAATGACTTTCGTTCAGCGGCAGGAAGTTCCTCAATACCAATATACTATTGTCGATTTATAAGGCGCGTCACAGCTTGCCTGCTGTTCGCCCGGCACCCAACGGGGCACGGGCGCTGCGAGCCACGCTGGCAGCCGCTGGATCGTATTCGCGACTGGGTGGGGGGCTTCTCGGCTCCCCCACTCCCCCACCGATCAAGTCCCTATGTTTCGGGAACTCCTGGCCGATCTCGTCGTTCTTATGTGCGGCGATTCGCTGTTTGTAATCCGCAGTAGTAACAAATGCTAAAACGTCGGCAGCGGCAAGCCCGTGCATTGCGGCTGGATGATCGACAAGTTCGGCGTCCGCTGGCAGTTCCCCCGGGACAACCGCCAGGAGCCGGAAAACGTTAGTGTTTCAAAGTCTCGTCACTGAAAGCGGCCGACCCGGCCGGGGAGAAGGCTGAGCAGGAGCAATGAGTTTCGGCGCTCCGCCATCTTCCACCGCTGCAACTTCGCCAGCGGCAGCCTGCTTGGCGGCCTTGCGGTTGACCACATCGAAGCTCGCGACTCCCCTCTTGAGACATTGCTTGTAGGAATCCACGTCGAACTCGATTGGTTTTCCAGAGGTACCCAGAATCGGGCGGCCGGTGTCGTCGTTTTGAAATGGAATCCTGCTTGGTCCTTGATAGGTCATCAGCTGAAGTCCGCCTTTGACATAATCTTCTGCGACTCGCTTTTGCGTTTTATATTTATAGAACGGAAGATAAAAAGGTTTCATTCGAACCAGGTCGACAGTATCGCACTCCCCATCCCACCTGCAATCAAGTGAGGAGTAATTCCTGGCCTCAACGACTATGCGGCCATTCCGATATTCAAATTCATACGCGAGTTCATAATACTGGACGCGGTCATAGATCCCACCGACTCCGCGGATCGTCTTCACCACGTTCAGGTGCGCGGCGCCGATAAAAGGATTAACGTAGCTGCTTTTCTCCGTTCCCACTCGGCGATCGTAGTACGATTCTGATTTGAAGACCGCAGAGTGCAGCTCTTCGGACTGGGCCAGGAAACAGGACTGATAGACCCCCATGAGCTGAGATTCTCGAATAAGAGGCTCGGTGGTTTGAGCTGACGCGAAAGAGCCAGCGAACGCGGCCATTGGAATCAGCGCCAGGAGCTTGAGTCGTTTCATGGCAAATATGAAGCAAACCCGATGCCATTCACTGCATGATATCAAGCAGCCATAGCCTTACGAGAGAAGACCGGATTTCGTGCGAGTGTCGTGAGCGCTTAACCAAGGCAACCTAAGTCAACTGCTCAGACGACCTGCATTCTTTCGACGGTGCACAAAACTTCAACGGGCCCAGAGAGGCAGCATCATGGCACGAAGGAACCATAGATTGGTCCACGCAAAAAGCAGCGCCTTTTCGCCACACTGCTTCCAAACGAAGTCGAATACCTGTTTAACGATGACCATAGAGTGCCCCCAGTTCGACTCATAAGTCGTTCCATTTCCACCCCGTGTTCTTATTATTTGATTGGTGTTTATTTAAGTTTAGAAGGTGGTGCCCAGAGCCGGAATCGACCTACTTCGGTCAGTCGCGTCCCGCTCCTTCCCTGCGTAGGCTCCCCTCAGTTGCTAAGTTGCGCATCCTGCGCAACTTGCCGCGCTAGCTCGCGTTGCGAGCCATCGCGGCCGCGCCTTCGCGTTCGATTCCGGCTTTTGGAATCTGGTGTTCTAATTTTTTGATTATTTTTTATGAAGGTTAGTAGGTGGTGCCCAGAGCCGGAATCGAACCAGCGACACGCGCCTTTTCAGGGCGCTGCTCTACCGACTGAGCTATCTGGGCACACCATTTGATGAGCCACAGAATTGCCACCACTTTTGCGGAAACGCAACACTCAGTTCGCCGACTTGGTTTTTTCTTCGACCTGTTCCAGCTCGTTGAGCGTCTTTTTGAACTCAGCAAGGGTCATCAGGCGGTAATCGTACGCTCGGCCGAAACGCTTAAGAATCTCGTTGGTGTACTTCAGGCGCTGGGCGATGTCTTTGATGTGCTGATCGGGCACCTGGTCGAACTTTCCGCTTTTTTCGCGCAGTTCTTTTTGCTTCTGCTCGGCGGTCTGCTGCACGGCCAGCTCAGCCTTCGCGGCTTTTGAAACCTGGCGTTTTTCTTTAACGCGCTGGTCGAGCAGATCGGCAGGCGAGGTGCTCGATTCCACGACGTCTTCGGCCTTCATTTCTTCCTTGGTATCGGCTCCTGGAGCCACGTCCTGGGCATTTGCCGCTTCTTCAGTCACGTCAGCCGGAGCTGGAGCCTGGGCTGCCTTGGCTTCTTTGGCAGCTTCGATTTTTTGAGCGGCTCTAGCCTGCTCCAGAACTTCGAGGCGTTTCTGCAGCTCGGCATTGTGTCTCTTGATCTCGGCCAGCTCGATGGCTTCAGGACTTGGCGTTGCGGGTTCGGCTACCACGGCGGGAGCTGAAAACTTGGCTGGAGCGGCAGGCGCCTTTTTCACGGGAGCGGCTTGCACCGGTGCGGGGGCCGGCGCTTCGGCTACTGGCTCGGACTTGATAAATTCCTCGGCGGGCTTCTGCTCGTCCACTTTAGTATTGGCTCGAATGACCTTCGCGGTGCCGTCTTCTTCGGTGGCCTGAAAAACCTGTGGGGCGTGGGAATTGGCTTCTTTCGACTTGCCGTCGATGTAGACCACTTGCATTCCGGCGAACGCGCTAGCCGACATGCTGAGCAGCAGCATCGTCGGAGCGAACGTTCCTAACATTCGGAATCCAAAGGGCTTATTTGTAAAAGTTCCCATACTCATCACCTCTTGACGCACCGTATATCAATTCCGATTGTATTTGTCAACATTATCGCCTGACTTTGACATTCGACCGGCAGTCCCCATATTAAACTTACGAAATGTTGAGCGTGTGCTAGGTCTGCGACTTGACATCAATCTATTCAGCACCAATGTGTTGAGCAGCCGCCTGCTGGTTGGCCTCGTTTGAGCCAGCCCGGGCGAAATAATGTGTATTAACAACCTTTTATAGGAGGCTCTTATGCAAGTTAAGCCTTTGCACGACAGAATTCTCGTCAAGCGTCTTGGCGAAGAAGAAAAGACCAAGGGCGGAATCATTATTCCTGATTCCGCGAAAGAAAAACCAGCTCAGGGTGAAGTGGTTGCTGCTGGCAGCGGCCGTCGCACTGAAGATGGCAAGGTTCTGCAGCTCGAAGTCAAAAAGGGCGACAAGATCCTTTTCGGCAAATATTCGGGCACCGAAATCAAGGTCGACGGCGACGATTATCTCATCATGCGTGAAGATGACGTCCTCGGTATTATTCACTAATTAAGAATCAAGGAGACAAACAATATGTCTGCTAAAGAATTACGTTTTTCGGAATCGGCTCGTACGGCCATCCTTCACGGTGTCAACGTTCTCGCTGACGCAGTGAAAGTGACCCTGGGCCCCAAGGGCCGCAATGTCGTCATCGAACGTGCTTTCGGCGCGCCAAGCGTGACGAAGGACGGCGTGACCGTTGCCAAGGAAATCGAACTCGAAAACAAGTTTGAAAACATGGGCGCGCAGATGGTTAAGGAAGTTGCTTCCAAGACCAACGACGATGCTGGCGACGGCACGACGACTGCTACCGTGTTGGCTCAGGCAATCTATCGCGAAGGCGCGAAGATCGTTGCTGCCGGCCACAACCCAATGGATCTGAAGCGCGGCATCGATAAGGCCGTGGAAAAGATCATCGAAGAGCTCAAGAAGATCTCGAAGCCTTGCAAGAGCGAAAAAGAAATCGCTCAGGTCGCGACCATCTCGGCCAACAACGACTCCACCATCGGCAACATCATCGCTGAAGCGATGCAGAAGGTTGGCAAAGAAGGCGTGATCACCGTTGAAGAAAGCAAGACTGCTGAAACGACGCTCGACGTTGTCGAAGGCATGCAATTCGACCGCGGCTACCTGTCTCCTTACTTCGTCACCAATCCAGAGAAGATGGAAGTCTCGCTCGATAGCCCTTACATCCTGATCTATGACAAGAAGATCAGCAGCATGAAGGACCTCCT
>JACQAW010000307.1 GCA_016194725.1 Deltaproteobacteria bacterium | reverse complement strand
GTGCACGCCGTGCCGCGAAGGCTGTCGGTGGATGGAAGACGTGCTTCATCGAATCGAAGACGGCCACGGCAAGGAGTCAGACTTGAATCTGTTGCTGGACATCGCTGACAACATCAACGGTAAAACTCTCTGCGCGCTCGGTGACGCGGCTGCCGGGCCGGTGATGAGCTTCGTGCGCAAGTTCAAAAATGAATTTGAAGAGCATATCAAAGGTGGCAAATGCCCAAATGCATAATTGACGGCAAGGAACTGGAGTTCAAGCCAGGCGAAATGGTGATTCAGGTTGCTGACCGCAATGGCATCGACATTCCGCGCTTCTGTTATCATCCGGCGCTGGCCGTGGTTGCCCAATGCCGCATGTGCGCGGTTGAAGTGGAAAAGATGCCCAAGATCCAGACGGCGTGCTCGCTGCCCGCGGGTGACGGCATGATCGTGCACACCAACTCGGATAAAGTCAAAAAGACGCGCGCGTCGGTAATGGAGTTCACGCTCATCAACCACCCACTTGACTGCCCGATCTGCGACGAAGCCGGCGAATGCACCCTTCAAGATTACAGCTTCGCGCACGGCGCGCCCGACTCGCGCTACGAAGAGCATCGCCGCACGTTCATCGACTTGGACATGGGGCCGGTGATTAAAAAGAACATGAACCGCTGCATTCACTGCACGCGATGCATTCGTTTTTGCGACGAGGTGGGTGGCTTTCGCGAAATGGTCGCGCTCAAGCGCGGCAACAGCACCGAAATCACGACGGTCGACGGCAAGCCCCTTGAGACCGAATATGCCGGCAATCTGGCTGACATTTGCCCTACCGGCTCGCTGACGTTGGTCGACTTTCGTTTCAAAAAACGCGCCTGGTACCTGGCCAAGACCAAATCGGTTTGCGAAGGCTGCGCTCAGGGCTGCAACATCGACGTGAACAGCGAAAACGGCGTGGTTTTTCGCCATCTGCCGCGCGAAAACATGGAGATCAACAAATGGTGGATCTGCGACGAAGGCCGCTTCAGCTTCAAGTACGTGAACGCCGAAGCGCGGGTAACCGAGCCCACAGTGCGCACGGCCGACAAGAAGCTTGATTTTACGGACTGGAAGAGCGCCGTTGCCGAAGCCAAAGCCAAAGCGACCGGAAAGGTTCTGGTTCTGATCGGCTCTGACCTTACGCTCGAAGAGATACGGGCCATTCAGGCCTTTGCGAAAGACAAGCTTAAAGACGCTGCTTTGTTCCACTTCGGAACGCCGGGACACCTGAAAGCCTCCGACGACAAGGCTGAAGACAAGATTCTGCGTCGCACAAGCAAGACGAGCAACCTGCATGGCGCCGAAAAGCTTGGATTGAAGGGTTGGGATGGCCAGGGCAAATACGATTCCGCCCTCGTGTTTCGCGGTGGGCGGGCGATGATGCTGACCGACCTGCGCAAAAACGTCGGTGGCGCGATTATCGGAGTGGGGGTTTTCGAAACTGCCGCCATTGACAGCTATGAGGTCGTCCTGCCCGGGCTTTCGTATACCGAAAAATCGGGCACCATCGTGAACTGGCAGGGCAAGGAACAGAAGTTAAACAAAGCCATTGAGCCTGTAGGTCAATCGCGAAGCGTGGCGGACGTATTCGCCCTGTGGAGCTGACCATGGATATGTTTACCGGAATTGAAATGGCGGCGAAGGTGGGGCTGATCGTCTTCGTCATGCTGCAGGTCGTTCCCATGATGGTTTGGATCGAGCGCCGGGGTTCGGCGCTGATGCAAAATCGCCGCGGCCCGAATCGCGTGGGCCCGCTTGGCCTTTTCCAGTCGCTGGCCGACGTGGTGAAGTTCATCTTCAAAGAAGACATGGTGCCCGAGCACTGCGATAAGTTTTATTACATCCTGGCGCCGGCGGTGGTTCTGCTTCCCGCATTCATGACCTTTGCCGTGGTTCCTTTCGGGGGCGATATCACGATCGCCGGCCATGTCGTACATCTGCAAGTGGCTGACCTGAACGTGGGCTTTCTGTACATTCTGTCGATCGGTTCGCTTGGTGTGTACGGAATCATCATGGCGGGCTGGTCGTCGAACAACAAGTATTCGCTGCTGGGCAGCCTGCGCAGCTCGGCGCAGATGATCAGTTACGAGCTTTCGATGGGTCTGAGCCTGGTGGGCATTGTCATGATTTACAGCTCGTTTGAGCTGCGTGAAATCGTGTTCAGGCAAACTTATCCGCTCATGGCTTCGGCGCCGGGCATCCTTGCGCACATCCCAAAATGGGGCTTCTTCGTGCAGCCGGTCGGTTTCATCATTTTTCTTTCGTCGGTGTACGCCGAAACCAACCGCCTGCCCTTCGATTTGCCGGAGGGCGAGAGCGAAATCGTCGCAGGTTACCATCTTGAGTTCGGCAGCATGCGCTTTGCCCTGTTCTTCATGGCCGAATACCTGAACATGGTTACGGCCAGCGCGTTGCTGACCACGCTGTATTTCGGCGGCTATAGCTTTCCGGGACTGCACATCGCGGCCGAGGCCTTCACGCCACTAGTGGCAAGAGCTTCGGAAATCGCGAGCTCCTTGATGCCGTTCGTTCCAACGCTTGCGAATCCAGACCAGTGGGCGCGCGCCATCCTGGAGGTCGCCGTGTTCTCGGCGAAGGTCGGCTTCTTCATGTGGCTGTTCGTCTGGGTGCGCTGGACGCTTCCGCGGTTTCGTTATGACCAGCTCATGGACCTGGGCTGGAAGGTTTTTCTGCCGCTCTCGATTGCGAACATCGCCGTTACGGGCGTGCTGATTTACTTAGGGGTGATTTGAGATGCTTGTTAACAATAAAAAAGGTTTCTTGAACAAGTTTTACCTTTTCGAGATCCTGACGGGCCTGAAGATCACGATGCGAAACATGTTGTTCGCGAAAAACGTGACGATTCAATATCCCGAAGAACGCCGCACGTACTCGGACCGCTATCGCGGGCTGCACTACATCAAATCGGTCAATGGCGTCGAGAACTGCACGGCCTGCATGCTGTGCCCCACGGTGTGCCCGGCGGAATGCATCCACATCGTGGCCGGCGAACGGCCCGATAAAGAGAAATATCCCGTGAAGTTCGAGATCGATATTTTGCGGTGCTGCTACTGCGGCTTTTGCGAGGAGGCGTGCCCCAAGGACGCCATCAAGCTGAGCAATATTTACGAGATGGCGGTAAGCTATCGCGACAAAGGCGTTTACGACAAGGAAGCGCTGCTCGTCCAAAGAGGCACAAAGTAAATGGAACTGGCAACCGGTGCTACCGATATCTTTTTCTATATCTTTTCAGGGGTGGGCTTTCTTTTCGCTCTCTTTGGAGTGGTGCTGGGAAAAAACCCGATTTCCTGCGCGTTCAGCCTGGTGCTGATGTTCTTTTGCATCTCGGCTGACTTCGCGCTTCTGCAGGCGCACTTTCTGGCCGCCGTGCAAATCCTGGTTTATGCGGGCGCAATCATGGTGTTGTTCGTGTTCGTCATCATGTTGCTCAATGCCGATACGAAAAACCTGGATCTGGGCCGCAGCAAGGTATTTCAGGCAGGCGCCGCGTTTCTTTGCCTGGGGCTGTTCGCGATGTTCGTCTGGAGCATCAGGCACGGTACCGGGTCGCCTAAAGACGTGGGTCTGACCCCCGAGAAAGTCCTGAGCAGCGGCGGAAACCTGCGAGTCATTTCGGAGCTCATGTTCTCGGATTACATTCTTCCGTTCGAGCTGACCTCGATACTGCTGCTGGTGGGCATTGTCGGCTCAGTGGCGCTTGCCAAGCGCAAGATGGAGCACAAATGAGCCCGATGAACGTGACGGTCTTCGCAACCGCGTTGTTTTTTGTCGGGCTGTTCGGCGTGCTGGCCCGGCGCAATATTCTGGTCATCATGATGTCGATTGAAATCATGCTCAATGCGGCGAACCTGACCTTCGTGAATTACTCGCGGCAGATGAACGACGCCGGCGGCCAGATGGCTGTCTTTTTCATCATTACGGTGGCAGCGGCTGAAGCGGCCGTGGGGCTGGGGCTCGTGATTGCGCTATTTCGCAATCTGAAGTCGGTCAGTACCGAAGACATTCAACTTTTGAAGGAGTAAGCGATGTTGGGACTGATTCTCGCGCTACCGCTGGTTGGCTTTCTGATAAACGGGCTGTTTGGCCGCAAGTTTTGCGCGAAAACCTCGGGCATCATTGCTTCGGCGGCAATTTTCGGTTCCTTCGTGATTACGCTAACCAAGTTCTTTCAGCTGTCGGGCATGGAAGAGAATTCGCGTGTCATCGAGGAAACGCTTTTTCAATGGATTTCGGCCGGCGACCTTTCGGTGCCGTTCGTGCTGCGCTTTGATCCGCTGACCGCCATCATGTGCTCGGTCATTACAGGCGTGGGCTTTCTGATTCACGTGTACTCGATCGGTTACATGGCTCATGATCGCACGCCGCCCAAGTTTTTCGCCTACCTGAACCTGTTCAGCTTCGCCATGCTGGCGCTCGTGCTGGGCGGCAACCTTCCCATACTCTTTCTGGGCTGGGAAGGCGTTGGCCTGTGCTCGTATTTGCTGATCGGTTACTGGTATGAAGACGATGCCAAGGCTTCGGCGGGCAAGAAAGCCTTCATTGTCAACCGCATCGGCGACTTGGGTTTTCTGGTCGGTATTTTTCTGCTCTTCGGCATGTTCAAAACAGTTGATTTCGCGGCACTCAAGAGTGGCGTGGCCGCAAATTCGGCGGGCCTCGACATTCGCCTGCTCACGATCGCGACCATGTGCCTGTTCGTCGGTGCCATGGGCAAATCGGCGCAGTTCCCTCTCTATGTCTGGCTGCCGGATGCCATGGCCGGCCCCACGCCCGTAAGCGCCTTGATTCACGCGGCTACGATGGTCACGGCCGGCGTGTATATGATCGCGCGCATGAACTTCATTTTCGCGCTAACGCCTCATACGCTTATGCTCATCAGCGGCGTTGGTGCCTTTACGGCTATCTTCGCGGCGACCATCGCGCTCACCAAGCGCGACATCAAGAAAGTTCTGGCCTATTCCACGGTAAGCCAGCTCGGCTTCATGTTCGTCGCGGTTGGAGTTGGCGCGTTTACCGCGGGCGTGTTTCATCTGATGACCCATGCATTCTTCAAAGCGCTGCTGTTCCTGGGCTCAGGAAGCGTGATTCACGGAATGCACGAGGAGCAGGACATCATGAAGATGGGCGGCCTGCGCAAGTACATGCCTAAAACGTTTGCCACGTTCGTGGTGGGGACGGCCGCGATTTCGGGCTTTCCGCTGCTTTCGGGTTTTTTCTCGAAGGATGAGATTCTATGGAGCGCCTTTTCGAGCCATCTTGGCCTGGCGGGGTTTGGGTTGTGGGCCATTATGGCATTCACCGCGCTTCTGACGGCGTTCTATATGACGCGGCTTACGTGCCTGACGTTTCTCGGGGAGCCACGGTTTGATCCGAAGAAAATCGGCGCGGCACATGCTGCTGCCAAAGACCATGGTCATGGCCATGGCGACGACGATCACGAGCACGAGGAGCATCATGCGAAGCCCGGGGTGCATGAGTCGCCCGGCATAATGGTCATTCCGCTCATCGTTCTGGCCGTTCTTTCGGTAATTGGCGGTTATGTGGGCATTCCGCATTATTCAGCAATCGAACATTGGCTGGTGCCGGTTGTGGGCGAGCCTGGCGGCGAAGCCAGCAGCATGATGTGGGTGCTGATGGCCGCATCGGTTGCCATTGGCCTGCTGGGCATAGGCTTGGGCTATTACCTTTACGTGCTGAGGACGGACATTCCCAAGTCGATCTACGAGAACTTCAGCGCGATCTACAAAATTCTATTCAACAAGTATTACGTCGATGAAATTTACGATGCGCTTATCGTACGGCCCATAAAACAGATTTCGATGGTGTGTTGGAAGGTGCTTGACGTCATTATCGTCGATGGGACGGTGCTGGCGTTTGCGCGGGTGTCACGCTTCACCGGGGAAGTTTCGCGGCTGGTGCAGACCGGCGCCATTCAAGTATATGCGGTTTTCATTCTCTTGGGCCTGACGGCCACGATGGGGTATCTGATCTATGGACACTAGGGAATTCATCACCAATCATCTGGTTTCGCTGGTCGTATTCGCGCCAGCGGTTTTCGGCCTTATCCTCGCAGCTCTACCGGGGCAAGGTGAAGCCGGTAAAAAGCTGCTCAAGACCGCCGCGATAGCATTTTCGCTCGTGGTCTTTCTGCTTTCGTGCGTGCTGTATCAGACGTTTGATTCGGCAGCCGTCGAATTCCAGTTCATCGAAAAGCACGAATGGATAAGCGTTTTCGGGATTTCCTATTACGTCGGCATTGACGGCATCAGCCTGCTGCTGATTCTCCTGACCACTTTTCTGACGCCTATCGTGCTGCTCGGCTCGTGGAATGCGGTTGAGACGAAGCTGAAGTCGTTTCTTTGCCTGATTCTCTTTCTTGAAACGGGAATGCTGGGCGCTTTTGTGGCACTCGATATCATCCTTTTCTACGGATTCTGGGAGGCGATGCTGATTCCGATGTACCTGCTCATCGGCGTGTGGGGCGGCAAGGAACGCATTTACGCTTCAACGAAATTTTTCCTTTATACCCTCGTGGGTTCGTTGTTGATGTTGATCGCGATCTTCACCCTGATGTCGATGCACAAGGCGCAGCTGGGCGGATATAGCGCCGCGATAACCGATCTTTATAAAGTAAAGGTGCCGTTTGACGGCTTCAATAGCCCCCAGACGTGGATGTTCCTGGCTTTTGCCCTGGCGTTTGCCATCAAAGTGCCGCTGTTTCCGCTGCACACCTGGCTGCCGGATGCGCACGTCCAGGCCCCGACGGCCGGCTCTGTCATTCTGGCAGGCGTGCTGCTGAAGCTTGGCGGCTATGGGTTTATCCGTTTCGCGTTTCCGCTGTTTCCGCAGGCCATGCATCTGCTGGCGCCAGTTTTCATGGGACTTTCGGCGGTGGCCATCGTTTACGGCGCGTGGGTTGCGATGGTGCAGCCCGACATCAAGAAGCT
>JACQAW010000311.1 GCA_016194725.1 Deltaproteobacteria bacterium | reverse complement strand
GCGGTCTGCTCGCTGAAGTTTGTGGCCACTCCCAGGCCGCCAGCCACGACACCATTCAGAAGGTCGAAAAGCGTTCCACCAAACTTCACTTTGCCTTTTGGGTTAAGCAAAGTACCGAAGTTCACCGGATTACGGCTGATGTTTCGGATAGCATCAAAGGCTGGATTACTCTCGACTGAACGGAAGAACACAAGACCTGCGGCCAGGTTCGCGGGGTCAATGGCGTTGGCGAAGCCGAAGCCCAGCTGCTTTGCCGAGGGGCTGCCCACGTAATTCTGACTGGATTTGTAAGAGCTGTAGCTGACTCCACCGCCCAGGAACCCGTTACCCGTGGCGGCCAGAAATCCGGTGCGAGTCGGCGCGCCGTCGTCGTGGCTCAGGGTCGAATAGGAGACATGGACCTTGGGCTTGAAGTTGTAGATGAAGCCAGCCGGGTTCTCGAGCGGATTGGTCGTATTGGTGGGCGCTGCGATGCCGGCGCCCAAAGGCAGAGTATGCTGGGTCTCGCACTTGGATTCGATTTTGAGCGAAAGAAAGTAGGTGTCGCGGCAATCACTGCTGGCGTCGGGCCACGCCAACTCACACGTAGCCGTCCCGAATATCAGAATTACCGCATTGAAAAAAAACGTCCGTTGGCCCGCGCGCGCGCAAGCCGTTGCCCACCAGCCCATCTCAGAATTATCTCTGATACGCGTGCCTGAGGCAATGTGGCAGAGTCAGCCTAGCTGAATCAGCCGATCGCCCGGATGCCAGCTGAGTCTGACCAGGTCCGGGGGTTGTGGTATTAAGCACTGCTAATGACAGTTTTTCAAATCCCTCATTGCGCTGCCAAGCTGCTGGCTCAATGCCTTGATTCGTTTCAGCAGATCAGCTTTTTCCGGAGAGTTGGCGCCGTTGAGCAGGTCTTGCAAGGCATTGATCTGTGCATCCAAGGCATCAATGCGATCTCGGATCGCCGCGCATCCGTCACCGGTATCAAAGAGCAACACGTCAACGGTCTTGAGCGAGGGGAGCGAGACTTGAAGATTCTGGCCCACAAGCTTCGTCGATAGGCTGTTGTTGACGCCGAGCTCGATTGAGCGCGCGCGAACGAGTTTGGTTCCTTTTGAGAGAGTGAAGGTCAAGCCGCTGAGTGGTTTTCCGGCCCAGTTCAGCAACACGATCGCGGTGCCTGCCGTTGAGTCAAGCCTCAAGGCTTCGACAAGAGGTTGGCTTGCCACCACGGATCTTGGGGCTTTGCTCGCTGGCGCGATGGCGACTCTTCGCGCGGCATCCGACCAGCCGGTGGCCAAACTCGATGTGCTGGAATGGTTCGCCGTGAGCCAGTATTCCCAGCCGGGATAAAAGCCGTAACTGATCGCACGCCCTTTTTGGTAGGGATTGTAGACGATCGCCGGGCTGCCGCTGGCCGAGCCCACGGCCGCGACGAGCTTGGCTTGCGAACCGCTGGCCAGGGCAAGCGCGCCGACGGGCCCGTCTTTGCCATGCAGGGCGATCGCGCTGTTTCCAAAATCGAGATCGGAAGCAGGTTTCGAATTCGTGAACACCAGTTGATCGGTGACCGTTGCGAATATTCCTGAAGCGAACGGATCTTCTTTGGTGACATCGAGACCATCGCGTACCGCGGTTCGGCCCGACGCCAATCCCAACACGGCATCGAGCGTGCCGAGGGGCTCATTATATTCGTTGAGCGTGCCCGCGCCTGGCGTGGCGACCAAGGTGCCACCGGCGGCGACCCATTTTTCGATCGCATTTGCCGCGGCTCGCTTCACGTTCGGTTGAGTGAGGTAGAAGGTCACGTATCGGCGTGAAGACAACGCCCCACCGGAGATGTCGACATCATCGACAAAATCCACGGTGTAGCCCGCGTGGGTCAGCGCCGTATGCAGATAAACGGTTTCAAGATCGTAGAAATGGTTTGCGCCGATCTGTTCCCAGATTCCGCTGAGACCGGTGGCTTGAACCGCCACGACACCACGGGCGGGCTTGCCGGGATAGAGGAGGCTCTCCGCCGCGCGAAGCCGTTGCGTGGCCTGGTGAATCGGGGCGTAGAGATCGAAATAATCGGACCACGCTTCTCCAGGCTGAAAAAGCTGGGGCCCGAAGCTATACAGATCCAAGGTCTTCGCGCCGTGCCCCGCCAGCGACAACACTTTGTAGCTCATTGCCTCGGGCAGGGCGCGATTGGCGAGCCCGATGACGTGTCCGCCGAATCCTTGGCTCGGGACTCCGAGTTCTTCTCCGGCCGTCGAGGCCGAGCGAAGAACGTCGCCATAGTAACTCCAGAACGGTTGAAAGAAATAGTTCCAGTCCTCCGAATAAAGAGTGAAGGCGCCCGCGCGTCCGGCGTGAAACCAGTCGAAGCCTCCGGTGGCGATTCCCCGGCAACCGGTGTTGATGGTCACGCCATTTTCCACTTTATGTGTTTCATAGGGCGGCGGGCAGTACGATTTCGGGTCTGACAGATCGACGGGCTTGTTGTAGACATAGTTGTCATAGATACTCGAGCCCGGAGACGCCCAAGAGTTGAACCAATTATTGAGGTTCACGTAATGCGGAACCGGAACCTTAAACCCGTTTCCTTTCGGATCTTGAGTCGCAACACGCGCTCTTCGATATCCTTCCGTCGCGGATTCGACAAAAAACCGCATGCTCCAGTAGTAGAGCCGCCGGCCCTGCGCGCCGGTCTGACCGCTCAGCCCGGCCCAGGGTGTTCCGCTGGCATCCACCGAGGTGACGGGTATTGAAGCGCCGCCAAAATCTTGATTCAAATCGCACAGACGGCCGGGGTCGCAAAATTGAGTCTTCAAGTAATTTTTGAAGCTTGTTTGCCATTCGGCCCGTTTCGAAAATAAGCCCATCAGGCGCGGATAAGACCACCCCGGCTCATC
>JACQAW010000310.1 GCA_016194725.1 Deltaproteobacteria bacterium | reverse complement strand
GTCGAAAAGGCATCTACGAGGGCGAATCGAAAGCTTCGTTTCATTCCTTTGACCCAGGAATCAGTTATTTTTTTCGACACCAAACGAAATTTTTTGGACGCCGTTGGCCTTGAGCACGTCCATGATCGAGATGACTTTTCCGTGCTCGACCTTCTTGTCGGCTACGATGATCGACGACCGCGGATGCGTGGTTTTGATTTGGGCGGACAGCTCGTCGAGCGTCACTTTCTTGGATTGCAGCGTGATGATGCCGGTGGCATCCAGCACGATTTGCATCGTGCTCTTGGACTGGTCTTCGCCGCTCTGGGCCTGCGGCAGCTGAACTTTCAAGGCGTTCTGGTAAAGCGCGGGGGCGGTGATCATGAAGATGACGAGCAGCACCAGTACGACGTCGACCAGCGGCGTAACATTGATGGCTGAAATTTCGTCGTCTTCGGCTCCGACGTGGCTGGCCATCGCTTAGCCTTGTCCCAGGCCCATGAGGGCGCTTTTGGTCCGCTGGGCTGTCAGCATCATGTCTTTTACTTTGCGTTGATAAAAGTTGTAGCCGACGACTGCCGGAATGGCTACAAACAGGCCAACCGCCGTGGCGACCAGCGCCTCTGAAATTCCCGAGCTGACCACGGTGCTGCCCTGGGTGCCCTGCTGCGAAAGATCATGGAAAGCGCGAATGATGCCCAGGACGGTTCCGAACAATCCGATGAACGGCGCATTGGAGCCAATCGTGGCAAGCCAGCTCAGACGGCTCTCGGCTTTAAGCCTGGCGTCAGCCAAAATGCTATCGGTCAGGTGCTGGCCTCGGCCGGAGCGGTCCGCCACTGAAAGGGGTTTCAAGGTTTCAGTAAGTTTTTCTTCCAGAGCCTTCGTTGCGCCGCGAAAGTAGGTCCAGCGCTCAAAAATAAGGGCAATGGAAACAATGCTGAGAAAGATCAAAAACCACAGCACCCATTGGGCGCCGAGTAAGGTGAAGCCTAGGAAGAGTTTGGTGATCATCGCTTGAGGTTAGGGCAGTGCCTCAAAAATTCCAAGACAATATTAGACTTT
Organism: Deltaproteobacteria bacterium; assembly: GCA_016194725.1. Lineage (GTDB taxonomy): Bacteria > Bdellovibrionota > UBA1018 > UBA1018 > UBA923 > JACQAX01. Next base: position 6,545 of record JACQAW010000310.1, on the reverse strand, counting down.
TCGACTGCAATGGCTGCGCGTCGAAATTGCTCGTTTGGGTGCGTTAGTGTAGTGTGCTGGTACTATGCAGAAAGCCTTTAGTCCTGAGTCCTTCGAGACCCGATTGTACGCGTGGTGGATGGAAAGCAAATGCTTCCATGCGGAAGACCAAAGCCCCAAACCCGCCTTCTCGATTGCGATGCCCCCGCCCAACGTTACCGGCGCTTTGCATAACGGCCATGCGCTTTTTGTCACGATTCAGGACGTGCTTGTTCGCTGGAAACGCATGAGCGGCTATAACGCGCTTTGGCTGCCGGGCACCGACCATGCGGGCATTGCCACGCAGATGGTGGTTGAGCGCGAGCTGGCCAAAGAGGGCCTGAAGCGCCAGGCCATGGGCCGCGACGCATTTTTGAAACGTGTCTGGGAATGGAAAGAAAAAAGCGGCGACATGATTGTCGAGCAGATGAAGAAGCTGGGCGGCAGCCCCGACTGGGACCGCCTGCAGTTCACGATGGACCCGCATCTGTCAAAAGCAGTGCGCCATGTTTTCGTGACCTTGTTCGAGCAGGGGCTGATTTATCGCGGTACCCGCATCATCAACTGGTGTACGCGGTGCCAAACGGCCCTTTCTGACCTGGAGGTCAAACCGACGGAACGCAAGGGCCACTTCTACCATCTCAAGTATGAGCGCACCGACGGCGGTGCGCCGCTGGTCATCGCCACCACCCGGCCTGAAACTTTGCTGGGGGATACGGCGGTGGCGGTGCACCCGGACGACGAGCGCTACAAGGGCCTGGTGGGCAAGAAGGTAAAGCTGCCGCTGATGAATCGCGAGATTCCCGTCATCGCGGATTCCTACGTGGACAAGGAGTTCGGCAGCGGCGCACTGAAAGTGACGCCCGGCCATGACTTCAACGATTATGATATCGGCAAGCGCCACAATCTTCCGGTAATGGGAGTTTTTGACAAGGCCGGAAAAATCAACGCCGAGGGCAAGCAGTACCAGGGGCTGAGTGTCACCGAGGCGCGTGAAAAAATTCTCGCGGATCTGGAAACAGCCGAGCTGCTGGTGCGCACCGAAGACCATCTGCACAGCGTGGGTGTGTGCGACCGCTGCGAGCGCGTGGCTGAGCCCATGGTGAGCGAGCAGTGGTTCATGAACGTAAAGCCAATGGCCGAGAAGGCCATTGCCGCGGTCAGGAAAGGTGAAAGCCTGACGCTGGCCGAGGTGGAAAAACGCGACGACGCCATCAAGATCATGCCTGAGAGCTGGGCGTCGACCTATTACCACTGGATGGAAAACATTCGCGACTGGTGCATCTCGCGTCAGCTGTGGTGGGGCCACCAGATTCCGGCCTGGTACTGCGACAAGGGGCACACCACGGTATCCAAAGAGAACGTTTCCAGGTGCGCCACTTGCGACTCGACGTCCGTTCGCCAGGACGATGACGTGCTGGACACCTGGTTCAGCTCGGGACTTTGGCCGTTCACCACGCTGGGCTGGCCGGAAAAAACGAAGGCCTACAACACCTTTTATCCCACCAACGTCATGGAAACGGGTTTTGACATTCTTTTCTTCTGGGTCGCCCGCATGATCATGCTGGGCATGCACTTCAACGAGGGCAAGGTGCCCTTCAAGCGGGTATACCTGCACGCGATGGTGCGCGACGAAAAAGGCCAGAAGATGTCCAAGACCAAGGGCAACGTGATCGACCCGCTCGACATCATCCGCGACTACGGGGCCGACGCGTTTCGTTTCACGCTTTCGACCATGGCAGGCCAGGGCCGTGACGTGAAGCTGTCCCTGGATCGCATCGAAGGCTACAAGGCTTTCTGCAACAAGATGTGGAACGCGAGCCGCTATGTGCTCATGCGCCTGGGGCACGTGGCCAGCGAATTGCCCGGCGATCCGATTCCAAAAGCGGATTTCAAGAAGGTCACGGGCGGCAAGCCTTTGGCGGACTGGGTTTCCGAAAACCGCGCTGACTTTCACCCTCTCAACAAGTGGATTCTGGCCGAGCTGGACAAGACCATCACCGTGGTTGAGCGAGGGCTGGAAGAGTTTCGCCTCAACGAGTCGTCACAGGCGGTTTATGATTTCGTGTGGGGCCAGTACTGCGACTGGTATATCGAGTTCTCCAAAGAATTACTCGGTTCAGTTGAGCACTCCGCCAGGGTCGGCGAAACCCAAGTTTGCTTGATGCACGTGCTCGAGCAGTCGCTCAAGCTTGCCCATCCGTTCATTCCCTTCATTACTGAAGAGATTTATCAGCACCTGCCCGAGCGGCCGGGCCAGAAGCAGGGCACGCCGCTGATGCTGGCCTCATTTCCCAATGCCTCGCGCTACGAGGGCGGCGAGCGGGATATCGAGACCGTCACGGTTTGGAAGAGCGCCGTCGATACGCTGCGCGCGTTCCGGGGCGAGAACAATATTTCACCCAAGGCGCGGCCGAAGGTGTCCTATGAGGTGCTCAACCCCAAAGTCGGCGACCAGTTCATCGCAGGCGTGCCGTTCATTCGCGCGCTGGCGCAGCTCGAGACGCTGGCAGGCGAGACGGGCGACGTGGACGGCGAGCTCAAGCGGGTCGAGAAAGACAAGCAGACCACACTGGCCGACATTGAGTTCACCAAGGCCAAGCTCACCAAGCCCACGTTCATCGAAAAAGCCCCAAAAGAGCTGATCGACAAAGAGAAAGACAAGCTCAAGGCCCTGGAGACCAAGGTAGCCGAGCTTGACCATGCGCTGGAGCGCCTGAAAAAATTAAAATGAGAAAACTGAAATGAGAAAGCTGCGATGAGCGACAACTGCCTGATCGTCTGTTCCCATTCGCTGGCCGGAGTACCCGGGCACGTTGCTGAAATCGTGCAGGATGCCTTTAGCATCGCCGTTGACGGTGGGTTGAAGCATTTTCGAAAGCTGAAATTGAAGCCCATGCTTTGGGTGGGCGACGGCGATTCGATTTCGCGCGGTGAGGTGGGGAAGCTGAAATGCAAAAAGATTCGGCTGCCCAAGGCGAAGGATTATTCCGACTTCGAGTATGCGTTGCATTTGGCCGGCAAAGCTTTTCTGGACGGCGAGTGGGAAGGCAACGTCGTGCTGGTGGGCGCGCAGGGCGGAAGGTTCGACCACGAGCTAGGCAATCTACTGGTGGTGCAAACCTGGATGCAGGACCTGGCCCGCGCGGCGGGGCCCGACAACTGCCCGGGCCTGGTTAGCTACGGGCCGCGGGGAATGTGGATCGCGACGATGAGCCAGCTCGAGTTTCAGCAGCCGCGAGGCCAGCTGTTTTCGGTGATGTGCCTGGAGCAAAGCCCGAAGATCACGATTACCGGCGCGAAATACCAGCTGAAGCGCGGCGTGCTGGACCACGCGTCACGCGGCCTGAGCAATGAAGGCGTGGGAAAAACCGTGCAGATCCGCGTCGAGCAGCTACCGCGCACCGATCGGGTGACGCCGGTATTCGTCATTTTTCCGCGCGAGCGCGACGCGACGTAGGTTTGCTGGAGTTAGGGAATCGCGGTTTTGCCCATTGAACTTGGGTTCTAGTACTGGGCAGTCGCTTTGCCGGCAGAGTATGCTGGATTTCAAGCAGATTGCGGAGGGCCCCGTATACGGCGGACCCGACCCCGTATTACAATGAGAGCTGCCTGATGACGGGGGAAATATGCGGTCGAAACTCATTCTCATTGCAGCCGTTGGATTGTCACTTCCGGTTCCAGCCCGGGCCGAAGCTGAAAAGACCGTTCTGAGGGCACAGCGCGATCTTTATGGATTTCAGGCGCAGCAGGCGCTGGTCTACGAAAAAGACCGCCTGGTTTTTTCGCGCAACTCGAACTTTCTGTGCGCGCCCGCCGACGAGGTGCTACTTGGCGTTTTTCATGCGGCTTATAACCCGAATCGCGCTTCGGAAAAGGCCCTGCTCGAGCAGATCACCGCGCGCCTGCCGGCAACGGCACCGGGCGCCGACGTGCAAGCGGGCAGTCTCAGCCCGCACGATCTAAAATTATTTGTCGGCGCACATGAGGTGACTTCGGAGCAGCCCAACTCGCTTACGGTGCGACGCTTGCTGACGACCGCCTGTGATGACGTGCAGGCGAAGGCCCGTGACTGGCATGCCGATTTTGGCGTAGTCGTGAGACGCGAGCATGGCAAAGGTGGCGACCGCCTGCGCATCACCGAGCTGGCCGGTGCCGGACGCGGTCACACTTGGCTCGTCTCTTTCAAAAAGGCGGGTTGCCGCCAGAGCGACGCGGGAAGCTGGAGCTGTCCCGTGGCAAAGTACGGCATGGTTTCGTTCGCGGTGAAGTAAGATTAAGCCTGTTGAAGCCCCGCGTGGGTGGGTCAGTTCGGATATTTCAAGAAATAGATTTCGGGCAGGTTGCGGCACTTTTCTTCGAGATCCAGGCCATAACCCACCAGAAACTGGTCGTCGATCTGACGGCCCGAGTACTTCACGGGCACGTCGATCATGCGCTTGTCTTTCTTGTCCAGGAACGTGATCACTTCCACCGACGCCGGCTGGCTGGCCTGCAAGCGATCGTACAGAAATTTCAGGGTGCGGCCCGAGTCGATGATCTCTTCGACGATCAGCACGTGTTTGCCGCGAATGTCGACGCTCACGTCTTTGACGATCGATACGGTACCCGGGGTCGTGAGCCCTTTGCCTTGCGAGGTCAGACGGACGAAATCGATTTCCACGTCGGCTTTGAGCTGACGGCAAAGGTCGGCGATGAAAACGCAGCAACCTTTGAGCACGCCGATCAGCACGACCTGCTTGCCTTCGTAGTCGCGATTAAGCTGGTTGGCCAGGCTGGCCACGATGCCTTCGATGTCGGTCGAGTTGAGGTACTTGGTAAAAGTTTTCTCATCAATCATATTTTTGCTCGCATGATTTTGCCCGCTTTTTTTAACCGCGAAGTTTGGAGATGGCGTCTTTCAGTTTACCCATGCTGCCCAGGCCATGGGTGGCCAGAAACCTGGCGACCTCGCTGCCGCCGGAAGTGAGCACACCAAGATACCCGCCAGTAACCATCGCCAGTACGCCCGCTTTCAGGCGAATCTGGACTTTCTGACTTTGATCATTGGACAGTATTTTTTCGAAAATGTGAAGACCAACCTGCCCGACGGAATCGAATTTCCGGGTTAGTAGCTCTTTGGCCGCCGCCTCGGGCAAAATGAAAATGACGTCGGGATGCGCCGGGTCACCTTCGCGCAGCACGTTGGCGCCGCTTTCGCGTGTAAAGGTGTAACCCACGGTCTTTTCGGCGTATTTGACGGAAAGGCCGATTTCACGTCCGTTGCGAATGCTCGCGGCCGCCTTTTGCGCCAGCTCGCCAGCTTCGAAAAAAGCTTTCATCTCAGTCAGCATGGTTTTCCTCTACTCGCACGGGTATGCGTTTGAATTCGGGTTCACGAATGCCTTTGTACTGCTCGCGAAAATTGCGAATAGCCTTGCCCAGCGTCGCACCGGCTTGCGGCAGGCGCCGAGGCCCGAAGACGAGTAAAATGCCCACGAGAATGATAAGGTGCTCGCCCGAGAGTCCCAGCATTAGAAGTATTTTTCCGTGTGGACTTGCTCCTTGTCCACGCCTTTCGCAGCTAAAATTTCTTTTACTTCGGCGATCATCGCGCCGCTTCCGCACAGATAGTAATGACTCTGCACGAAATCCCACTTCATGGTCCGGATGTAGTCGGTAACGCGGCCTTTATAGCCGTCCCAGTGGCCCTCGGGGCGCGAAAGCGCGATTTTCACGTGCTCGTGGCCTTGAAGCTGGGCTGGCCGGCTGGTGCCGAACAGCTCGGGATAGATAATGTCTTTTTCGGCGCGCACGCCCAGCAGAAACGAGACCGGCGCCTTGGACTGCCATTCGCCGCACAAGACCATCGAGCGCAGTGGCGCAAGGCCGGTGCCGGTTCCAATGAACATGGCGGGTTTGGTCTGGTCGTGTTCCAGGCAAAAGTCGCCAAAGGGTGCCTGACCCTGGAACTCATGTTCGGCTTTGAGGCTGTTGAGGTAGCTGGTGCCGGGGCCGCCCTCGACCAGCTTTACGCACAGCTCGACTTCATTCCATTCCGGCGCACTGGCGATGGAATAGGCGCGGCGCAGGTTGCGGCCGCCCGGGCCGGCGCCGGGAATAACGATGCTGACGTACTGCCCTGCACGAAAATTCATCTCGTAACCATCGCCCGCAGGGCGCTGCAGTTTCAGTTCGAATACGTCATGCGTCAGCTCTTTGCGGGTCAAAACCCGCCAGCTTTTCATTGGTGGTGGTGCCATGGTTTCCTAGCTTTAGCACACGGCGATACCCCCCGATAACTGATAAAAACTGATAAAATCGAGAAAATCGCCATCTCCGGGGTTCCCCTTACGCGGCCATTGCGCTCCGCGTTCACGTGTGTAACCCTATTAATCATGAGATCGGTGTGCTGGTGCCTCCTTACCCTGTCCATGCTTTAGGTTTGGCCATCCCCAGCTGCCGCCGACAAGAGCGAAAGCGGTTTTACCTACTTTCAAAAGCTGACCGGCGACGACTCTGACAGCGACAAGTCCAAGTGGGATATG
>JACQAW010000095.1 GCA_016194725.1 Deltaproteobacteria bacterium | reverse complement strand
GGCAGCGTCAGGCCAGGCCCACGCATGTTTTCGAGAAACGCCAGCACCGTGTGCTCCATCACGCCCACCGCAATTCCGGAAATCGAACGCGAGCGCGCATCGCTTGCGCCACCCGTTAAAAAAAGCGGGTGCTCTTCATGCCGCGAGCGCAGGTAATCCAGAATCATCCACGAGTCCACGATCAGCTCCTGGTTGGGCAGCCTGAGCACGGGCACGCGCCCCAACGGATTGATGCCGGCATAACCCGGCGGCAGATTGAACACGTCCAGGACTTCGGTGTCGTAATCGACGCCCAGCTCTTCGAGGACCAGCCTCACACGACGGGCAAACGGCGAACGCTGCGAGATATATAGGGTGTGCTTCATGCCCCTAATATAGCAGCGAGCCGCTCTACCGTCGCCTGAAACTCTTGGCCAGGTTTCTTCTCGGTCCACACCGAGGCGGTGCGCGGCGCAATCTCGCCGCAGGGATTGACCAGCTCAAACCCATCCTGCATCGGCGCGACATTAAGCGCAAACCCATGACTTATGCTGGTGCGGTGAAAGCCCAGGCCGATGGACACGATTTTGCGACGCATTCCATTCTGTAAAAGCCACACTCCGGCCGTTTGCTCGGGAGTGCTCAGGTCTACTTGGCGGACATCGCCAGCGGGGTCCGCCGCACGCAAAAGCTCCGTACTAATAAAGGTTTCAAGCCGACTCTTCATGCGAGTCACGAACTGGCGCACACCGCGCGAATCGCCGGTATGACCTTCGAGCGTGCCAAATGGAAAACCAATGATCTGGCCCGGTCCGTGATAAGTCACCTCGCCACCCCGATCCACGGGCAATAGCCGCACGCCCAATCGCTTGAGCTCGTCCATGGGCATCAGCACATCGCTGAAGTGCCCACGCTTTCCCAGCGTGATCGTGGGTGGACAGCAAAAGAGCAGCCAGCCGGTCTGCTGCGCTGCACAGCACTCCGCTTGAATCTTCAACGCGTCTTCGTAGCTCACGCCGTCCCACGGGGTGAGCGTTCGCACTTCAAGTTTCGTTTTAGCGGTAGCTGCTGAGGGCGGCACTTTTTTCCTCTGAGGTTAGACTCTGTTTTCGGCAATTTCGCACGATCTGACGCGCATGTACAATCGAAATGAGCCGTTAGCTCAGTGCAGAGCAGCTGGTTCTTAACCAGCGGGTCCCTTGGTTCAACTCCAAGGACGGCTCACCATTTTCCAAATGAACAATCCACGCATATTCGTGCTGATCGCCGTACTACTGGGGGGCATGGGCCAGGGTGTTGTCGCACCCAAGCTGCCAGAGCTGCTGCATGAGTCGGGTGCGCTGTTTTTGTCGTCGGGCATCAGCGCGACGCTGATGTATTTCGCCATTTTCATCTCGACTTTCAAATACGGCACGCTGGCAGACCGGGGCAAGGTACATCTATTACTAGGCTTTGGGCTGCTCTTTTACGCGGGCTCGCTGCTGGCCCTGGGGCTGGCGCCCAATCAGGGTGTGGTGTTTGCCGTGCGTTTTGTCGAAGGCCTGGCGATGAGCGCGGTGTTTGTCGCCGCTGATTTTGTCTTGGGTCGCTTGTCAGCCGCAAGTGAGCGCGCGCAGTGGCTTTCGTATTATGGCGTGGCCCTTTCCATCGGGCTTTTGCTCGGCCCTACCCTAGCCCTGGTTTCGGGCAAGCTTGGCGCGACTGTCGGATTGCGCGACGAGCTGGCGAGCTCTCCACTTTTTCCATTAGGCATCGTCGCCGCTTTTTCGGTCGCTCTTTGCGCTCCGGGATTTTTAACTCGGGTAGCCCCGATCGAAAACGATGGCGCGGGCACACCCCCTTTGCATCGTGGTGCCCTGCTCACCGGCGTCGTCTACGGTTTCATGGAAGCCGCACTGGTGGCCGTGTTTCCCGTGCTGGCCGTCAAAGAGTTTCACGTGCGGCCTGAGTACTGCCTGCTCACCGTGATTTTGAGCGCCGCGGTAAGCTCAGTGGTCTGGGGTTATTTGGCCGACAAGCGTGGCGCAGCACCAATCGCCACGCTGCTCGTGGGCGGGCTCGCCGTGGGTTGCGCCGCGTTTGCCCTTGGCCACGCCACTTTGGGTCCCAGCCCTACCGCATTTGGCGGCTGCATTTTTTTTGGAATCCTGGCCGGTGGCCTTTATCCCGTGGGCTTTGCCTGGCTCCTGGAAGGACTACCTGAGTCCGCGTATGGCTACGCGTCGGGCGGCTTTGCGCGGGCCTATGGTTTGGGCTCGCTGTCGGGGCCGCTGGCCGTGGGCGCGGCGGCCCAGTACTTTGGCTCAACCGGCCTGTTTGCCGCCATGCTTTCAGCCAGCGGGCTTGGGCTGCTTGGAATCTTTTACGCTCCTCGCAACCGGCGGCTTGCCGCGTGAGGCTTTGCGGCTGAGATGGCGCTTGTACTCAAAGTCGGCCTTGCCCAAAAGATAGCCCAGCACGAAAAATATCGCATGGTTCAGGTTCATGATGAGCCATTCGAATTTTTCCGAGGTGAAGGCGAACCCCAAAACAAATCCCAAAGTGATCAACGCCACCAGCGGTTCGCGAATGAGCCGGAACTGGCAGATCTGCAGGCCCACGAGCACCGCCAGCAGCAGCGAACCCCCCACGTCCTTGTACACGATCAGATGCCGGAACATATTCACGTTCAGATGCTCGAACGGCTTGACCAGAATCCAGTAGTTCAGCACGTCATCGAGCAGAATCGAGCCGAACATCAACGTCAGGAAAAACTTTGGCCGGTGCGTGCGCTCGCCCCAGTACAGCAGCGCGAAAAGCGGCAAGGCGCAGGTCAGAAAATGTTTCGCATCGAAATAAAGCAGGTCACTCACTACCGTGCGCTTGAGCCACTCGCTGGCGGTGGCGCTGGCAAAAAAACCGTACTTGGCTAAGGCCCAGTCGGGCAGCCCGTGAAAATGGTTGATGCGCGCAAACATCGCCACCGTAATCGCCGCAAAACAGATCGTGAAGGGAGTGCGACGCAGCGGCGTGAGTATCGCATTGGTCGCCCAGCCTGCAGTCAAGCGCGGCCGCGGCCTGAAGGCGATTAGAATCGCGAAGATCACTTTCAGCCACGCCACCGTGCCCGCAACCGTGGAATTTTCGTCTTTTACGCCCAGGTGAATCGCTTCCCATGCCCGGGGTTTGAAGCGCTTGCGGTATACTTCCATGCCGTTGAAGTTGTAAATCAGCGACATATACGCGGGCACCTGCACCATCAAAAAACGAATCAGCCCCGGCAGCCGGGCCTGCACGTTGCTTTCCATGGTGGTCAGCGACACGACGCCAAGGCTTGCCTGGTCGACCCCCGATTCGCCCAGCCGCACCATGCTCTCGAGCGTCAGCAGCTCGCCCGCTCCCCGGGGCGCGTGGTGCCGCGAAATCAGGTCTTCCAAAAAATAGCCCTTGCGCCCCGGCACCGGCGACGCCACCAGATACGACTCCACGCGCCGCCCTGATTTGAGCACGAAATACCGCCGCTCCTGCATGTAATGAAACGGGTTGGTCGCGTTCATGAAGCCGCTCAGCTCGACTGCGCGGGTGCTGCGCCATTCCTCATGAATCTGCCGCAAGACGTGTTTCTTGTCGTGGTCCCGGTTGATTTCCTCGGCACTCCACTCTTCGACGGTCAAACCGGCGGCCAGCGCCTGATTGCGAGCCGAACGCACGCCCTTGCCCGCGTTGCCCGTGGGAATGCAGTCTTTCAGGTCCACCCACGGCTCCTGACCCACTTTGAAACAGGAAAATCCAGCCGCCGCGATGAGCTTCGAGAAGGGCTCGTAGATCGAAACGAACGCGCTGATTTTCACTTCCGCCTGCACGGTAAACTCGGTCCACGCCTCTTTGAACGACTGCACGTGCGCGTCGCCGTAATGCGCGGGCGCGCCCGGAATGAGCGGCTCCAGCGCCAGCAGCGTCACCTCGCCCACGCGCTGGTACGCAAACAGCCACCCGTTGGCGCACTCGTAATATTTAAGCTGGGCCAGCAGCCACACGAAATGGCTGGAGTTGGTGGCATCATTGCGAAAGCGTTCCAGCACCCGCTCGTGAGCGACAAAAGGCATTCACCAATTTTAGGGCAGACGTGGGGTTACGGCAAGGCCCTCAAGACAAGTAACGGGTGACCCGCTCGATCATCTTCACCACTTTGTCCGTGTAAGGCGGGTAAAGCATCTTGAACGTGTCGATGCGGCCCTGCCTGAGCACCGCCCGCTCGTGCGAAAACGCCCGAAAGCCAAACACTCCGTGGTAGCTGCCCACGCCGCTGTGCCCGGTGCCGCCAAAGGGCAGATTGGGGTTTGCCAGATGCAGGATGGCCTGATTCACGCACGTGCCACCCGCCGTGGTGTTGAGCAGCAGCTCTTCGGTGCGCCCGCGGTCTTCGCTGAAGATGTAAAGGGCCAGGGGCTTTTCTTCGCCCTGCGCTCTCAGATATCGATATACGTCCTCTAAGGAGCGGTAAGTGAGAACGGGAAGCAAGGGCCCGAAGATCTCCTCACGCATGATGGGCGACTCGACCGTCACATTGGTCAGCACCGTGGGCGAGATATAGCGCTCGCTCTCGTTTCGCTCGCCGCCGATTTCAATTTTGGCTCCGGCCTTGACGCTTTCATCAAGCACCTGGGACAAGCGGCTGAAATTGCGCGAGTTGATCACGCGGCAGTAATCCGGGTTCTTGCGGCGATCTTCCGGGTTCGAGCCGTAGCGGTTCGCAATGGCTGCCTTGAGCTGCGTGACCAGCTCACCCTGCATTTTCTCGTGCACATAGATGTAGTCGGGCGCCACGCAGGTTTGGCCCGCATTGATGAACTTGGCTACCGTGAGCCGGTCAGCGGCCTTGGCCAGGTCGGCCGACTCGTCGATAATCACCGGCGACTTGCCACCCAGCTCCAGGGTAACCGAGCTCAGGTTCTTGCTCGCCGCTTCCATGACAATCTTGCCCACGCGCGGGCTGCCCGTAAAAAAGATATGGTCAAACGGCAGCGTGAGCAGCGCGGTGGTGACCGAAACGTCGCCCTCGAAAACCGCGACCTCTTTGTCCTTGAAAAGCTTGCCCACGAAATCCTTGAGAAACCGGCTCGTGTTCTGGGTCAGTTCAGAGGGTTTGATTATCGCGCAGTTGCCCGCGGCAATGGCCGAGACCAGGGGATTGATGACGAGCGAAAACGGATAATTCCAGGGCCCGATGATCAGCACGACACCTTTGGGCTCGTAACGCACCTCGCTGCGCGTGCCAAACAGGCTGCGCGGCGTACTCACGCGAGCAGGCGCCATCCACGATTTCAGATTGCGAATCGCATGGTTGATTTCGACGATGCACGGGTAGACTTCAGTCAGGTCGACCTCGGTGGGCGACTTGCGATAGTCGGCATAAATCGCTTTTTTCAGCTCCGGGGTGCGCGCAATCAGCGCCTCACGCAGGCGCTTGAGCTTCTCGATGCGCTCTTCGACAATGGACAGCTTGACCACCGGCTGATGGCTGCGCTGCTTGCGAAACGTTTCCTTGATGTCTTCCGTCATCCCGGAAGTGTAACAGAACTTACCGGTAATTCGAATAAAACTGTGGCAGCGACGGTGGGCTTACCTTTTCGCGTTTTTCAAGCTGGGCGATGTCGGCCTGGGCCGCCATCCAAAGGCTTTTCCAGGCAATTTCTCGTGGGTCGGCCGGATGCTGGGCTAGCAGCGCGTTATACACGCCGCCAAAAAAAGTCGTGCTGCTTCCCGGCTCGCAGCCAAAACTTGACCGGTCGTGCCGCGCGGCTGACAGCAGCGTGATATTGGGCAGCTGCGACAGTAGATCCTGCGAATGCTGGGGTGCCGTTTCTTCAAAAAAACCGCCGCTAAAACATCCTTGTAATACCACAAACTTCGGAACCTGAGCTAACCCACCACTTAATGCCTCCTTGAGCATGTCGGGAGTCAGAATCAGATCTCGCGCGTCACGCCCGGCGCGCAGGGCACCCAGAATCTCGGTCGAAGTTGCCGTGCCGTCGGACAACCCTTCGATGAGCATGGTGTACTTTTCGTAAACCGGATACCGGGCTTCGCGCTCCAAGGCCCAATAGTCCTCGTCGGTGGGCTTGGCTTCGGCCAAGGTGTAGCTCACCGGCTTGTCGCCGTGCGAGGTGATGTAGAGGTAAACGAACTCAGGTTTGGGGTTGCGCTCGGCCACGGCTTTCAGATGCTCGCGCAAGAGCTTCACGCTCGAGGCATGACACCGGGCAAGGCTCGCGGCCACTGGCACGAACTGCGCCTGGTCGTCGTTCAGGTCCTCTTGCAGCGGCTTGACGTAATAGCACTCGATTTCGTCTTCCGCAAAGCCGGCACGCAGCCAGAGTTTTTTCTGTTCGACCACCTCGCGCGCAAAACTTGCGGCCTGCGAGCTGCCCGCGACCAGAAAAATTTTCGCGCGTTTTGAGACGGGCGCCTCGTTCACGCTGAAGAGGGACTCCACCCGCACCAGCGGCAAGCGTGGCGTTTTGGCCTTTTTGCCCTTCTTGGCCTGTTTTCCCGTCGCCGCGCCCAGCGCCAGAGCGGCGCTCATTACGATGAGCAGGCAGAGCAGAAAGATCACCAATCTTCGAGTTCCCGATACCACTCTCATTTTCAGAATTGTACTATGCCCTGACCTGAGCTTCAATAAAGGCAGCATGGGTGACCGCGATCAGGAGTTCGTCGAAGTCAGCATCGAAGAGTTCACGTCGGGAAAACCCGCGCCCTTTGCCATTTTCATTCGCCTGACGAGCTGGAAGTATCTGCAGATCACCAACCCGGGCGACAGCCTGGACCTGGAACGCCTGGCGGCTTACAAAGACAAGAACGTTCGCTGTCTTTATCTGACCAAGGCCGATTTTTCGCGCCATGTGGGTTTGCTTGGCGCGCACCCCAAGCCGGTGGCACCGCTCAGCGGCGTGGCGGCCAAGC
>JACQAW010000309.1 GCA_016194725.1 Deltaproteobacteria bacterium | reverse complement strand
TTTGATGGTGGCCGGATCGTGCACGCCAAGAAGTAGCGAACCCATCTACCGGGCAGCGTCCAGCACTGCCTGAAAATCGGCGGGCAACGGGCTCTCAAACATCAGCTGACGACCCGTAATGGGATGCGTGAAGCCCAGATAATTGGCGTGAAGCAGCTGACGGCCTACGCCTTGGCAAACCCGGGCCAGCGCTGCCTGGTTTTTGGCCAAAGCGCGCGCCTTTCGCTCGTTGTCGCAGTAAGTGGGGTCGCCCACCAGGGGAAAGCCCAGCTCGGAAAGGTGCACGCGAATCTGGTGGGTGCGGCCCGTTCCAAGCCGGCACTCGACAAGCGTCAGTCCGCCCAACGGCTCCAGCACTTTCCAATGGGTGACGGCCCTGCGCCCTTCTGCCAGCTTGCCAGTCATTTTTTTTCGGTCAGTCGGGCTGCGCCCGAAAAAGGTTTCGATGCGTCCGCTGGAGCCGGCTTTACTTTTATTCAAGTCGCCGTACACCAGCGCCTGGTAGCGCCGATCGATCGTATGTTCCTTGAATTGCCGGCTCAGGCCAAGGTGGGCGGCGTCGGTTTTAGTGACGACCAGAATGCCCGAGGTCCCTTTATCAATGCGGTGTACGATTCCCGGCCGTGCCGTACCGCCGATCGAAGACAGGCTTTTGAGTTTGTGCAGCAGCCCGTGCACCATCGTGGCCTGTTTTTCGGTATCGCTCGGGTGCACTGAAATCCCGGCAGGTTTTTCGACGACAGCCAGGTCTTCGTCTTCATGAATGATGTGAATTCCTACATCCTGGGGCGTGAGGTCCAGCTGCGCGATCGCGGGAATGGCGACGGTCACGCGCTGGCCCGCCTCCAAAAGCAGCCCGGCTTTAGTGGCAGGCGCTCCGCCGATGCTGACCAGGCCTTTGGAGATCAGCGTTTTCACCTGCGAGCGGGTAAGGCCGTTTCCGGCTTCAGCAATCACGACATCCAGGCGCCGGCCCGCATGTTCGGCGGTGGCGCGGATTTCAAAAGATCGGCGTGTCACTTGAGAACAGTGCTTTTATAGTGGGACATATACGCGGCGGCGGCTTTGTCCCCCGGCAGCTTGAGCGCCTTGGCGATCTGGATAATAAAGCCGCGCAGATATGCCGGAGCCGGAAGGCTTTCGAATTCCTCGCTCTCGATGCAGTTGATGTAGGTCTTGCTGATCTTTGTGAAATCGGAAAGCTCTTCCACCGAGATGCTCTTGTACACGCGCACTTTCCGTAAAAACTCGCCACGGAACGTCGACTCGCGCACGATCTCCTCCTCGGTGGCCGGATTGCGGTCGTAGGGCTTGAGCAGGTCGATGCGCCGTACGATGCCCAGGCGATTTTCGCGCGAGCTGAATGATCCCGAGATATATTCCTGCACCGGTGGCCCCGCCGCTCCCGCCGCGGCCAACGTGCGAGGCGTCGAATAGTCCTCGTGACCCTCGTCGCGTGAGCCCTTGGCCATCATGGCGGCGTTGGACTGGGCTGCGGGCGCCGGCTGCGCGAACCCGGCCGCGCTGCTCTCGTTACCGCCCATTTCGGACATCGAACCACTTCCGAAAACGGCGTGGGCGGCCTGCTGAGCAGGGTCCGAGCCGCCTTCGGGCACGCCTTTTGCGAATGAAAAAACATTCGTGCTCGTGTTGCTTTTTTTGATCTGCGGAAGCAGGTCGCCGCCTTTTAAGAAGCCGTGGACCTTGTCATATTCCTTGCGCTTCTCGGGGTTCGAAAGCACCAGATAGGCTTGCTCGATGGTTTCGATAACCAGGCGGGTTTCGTGTTCGTCAAAAAGGCTGTATAGCGCGGCCGAATCTTTTCCGTACGCCGATTTCGCGCGAAAGTAGGCCTGGCGAATCTCGTTCTGGCCCGCATCGGGTTTGACGTCTAGAATTTCGTAGTAGCTCTGCAAGTCGCCTTCAAACATGGTTCACTCAGTAGATTTCAGCTTTTTGCGCTTTATTCTGTTGAATCAGGTGCTGCACGATGCGCTCGAAGTTGCTCACGAGCTTGGAGTTAGGGAACTCCAGCAAAAGAGGGCGCTTGCGGCGCACCGACTGCCATACGGCGCTATCGTAATCGAGATAGCCTACGTATTCCATGTCGATTCCGAAATACTTTTTGCAAACGCTCTTGATCGAGAATCCGATGTCGATGTCGGTTTGCGTGCGAGCCTGATTGATGATCAGCTTGGGCCGAAAGCGCGTGATTTCTTCGCGCAGCTTCAGGCCCATTTCCGGGCTGTACTTGGTGGCTTCCCTCAAAAGATCGGCTGGCGAACGAATGCCCAACGGATTCTTCTGGTCCATCGCCATGTCCAGCATGGGACGAATTTCGAACAACGCCTCGGCCATCTTGAGCTTGCGGTAATAAGCGCTCTTGATGAAGCGATAGGTGTTTTCGATGCTTGTCGGCTCGGGCAGCAGCACCAGGATGCCGATTTCGGAGCTCAGGAAAAAATCGAGCGTGTTGTATGCCGTGCCGGCGCCCAGGTCGAAGATAAGATAGTCGACATCGAGCTCGTGCAGCTTTTGCAGCAGCTTGCTTTTCTGCGTGTGCTTCAAATTCGCCACGCCAATCGCGTCCTGCGCGCCGCTAATCAAACTCAGGTTGCGAATCGGCGTCTGAATCATTATCTTGTTCATGTCGCCTTCGCGCTTGCTGAAAAAATCAGAAAGCGTCAGTGGCGGAATTTCAACGCCAAGGCACGTGTGCAGGTTCGCGCAGCCAAGGTCGAGATCGATGGCACAAACTTTCGCGCCCGTGCGTGCAAGGCTGATTGCAAGGTTGGCCGCAACGAGACTTTTTCCAACGCCGCCTTTGCCGCCACCGACTGCCCAGATTTGCTTGATGCGCGAACCGGAAAAAGTAAGTTTATCTATCGGAGACACGTCGGCCGAGAAATCGGTTGATTCTGAAATTGACATGATTGCTGCAAAGCCCTCCGTAGCTCTCTGTAATTATGGCGGCCTGAAGTCATGCGTGTCAACCCAAGGGCTTAGATTTCTTGGAGAAAGGGGTCAGCCCATTCCCACGCTGCTGATATTGCGCGAATTTCACGATTATCACCCCCGAAATCAATCCTGGCGACCTGCGAAGTAAACTACGCGCCTCGGAAAGGTGCTGGGTACCCCGTTTCGCGATTTAATTGATTAAATCAGTCCAGTGAAGGGGTGGGGGAAAGAAAATCCCGATCAATACTATTTTAATTTCAATGAGATGAGCGATTTTGGAGCAATGCAGCGCGTCGGTGGCATAACCCTTGCTCTATAGGTGTATAGCAAGCATTACGTAGGGGTTTTGCGGCTGGATATTCATTGTAATAAGGGAGTCTTTTTCAAAT
>JACQAW010000334.1 GCA_016194725.1 Deltaproteobacteria bacterium | reverse complement strand
GTGTGCTGGGTGGCATGGGTCTAGGCGCGGCGCTCGAAGCGGCATTGCGCAAGCTTCCGTTATCCGCATATCAGGCCTGCTGGCAGCAGTGGCTGACGGCCTATCAGAGCGGCTCCCTTGGGCTGGTTGATTTTGACTGGCGGCCCGGCATGAACGAGAGCCGGGATGTCGCAAAGGTCCTGAATGCTTTGCTCAAGAGTGGCTCACCAGCCGGCGAGGCTCTGTCGGATTGCATCAGCCAGCTTGACGACGATCGCCAGGCAGCGCTCGAGGAGCGGTTGGCAGCAGTTCCCACCAGGCTTTCGCTCGTGTTTTGCGCGTTTCTTACGCCAGCCGTATTTTCGATTCTCATGGGGGGGCTATGGCCATTGCTCAAAGATCTTTCGATATAACCTGGGACGATGTAAGGCAGTCGCGACCATCGCGACGGCGCAGGCTTGCAGTGGTTGCCGGGGCATTGGTTTTCGCAACGGGTTTGGCCGCGGTATTCGGCCTGCGAACTGTCGCAGCTCCGGCAAATACGGGTAGCCCCGTTGCCGAAGCTCAGTCCAGCATCGGACTCCAAGCGAAGCCACCTCGCGAACCGGAGACCTTTTGCGGAATGCTGTCGCGCTGGAGCGCGCACACGGTCTTGCAGCTCGGGCCGGAAACGCGAGCTTACTGCGTTAAGCGTTTTCCCAGCATCTGATACGCCAGGCGAGTGGCGAACGCCATGATAGTCACCTGCGGATTCACGCCCAAAGGCGAAGGAATCACGGACCCGTCGCAGATATAAAGACCTTCCCAGCCATAGACCCGGAAATCGTCGCCCACCACGCCGGTTTCGGCTGTGGAGCCCATGCGGCAGCTACCCAGCGGGTGAAAAGCCATGCAATCGATGTCTTCTGCTTTCAGAGGCCCGTTCTCAAGGCGCTCGACATCGGCGAGCGTGCTGAACTCGGGGTAGCCGTGCAGCAAGGTGTAAACCTTCGTCGCGCCGCCCTCGAGGAAAACCCGGGCAAGATAAGCTACGCCCTTCCGGAATTTCTCGACGTCAGCTTTATTCAAATTGTAGAGCACGGTCGTGCCCAGCAGGGGCAGCTTCATGACCCGGCCCGACGAGGAATCCGAGATCAGAAAGCCAAAGGTGGCCATGTGTTTGTATTCGCGCATGAACTCATTCAGACGGCGTCCGACAAATGGAACGGTCATGGCGGCGATATCCGGTGGCACGAAGATGCCTTCGAGCGTGATGCCCTGGTCCTTGAGAACTTCGGAATAGTAGGCCTGAGGCGTGCCTTCCCAGCCGCGAATCTCTTCGTCGAAGCGGGCAAAAACTTTCGTGGCCGGATGCAAGGTCAGGTTGCGTCCCAGGTTGCGGTTCTCGACCGCGACGCCGCAATCGCGCAGCAGTTGCGGCGTGTGAAACGTTCCTGCCGCCATGATGACTCGCGGAGCCTTGATGCGCAAGGTATGGCCGTTGTTGGCGCCGGCGTAGCGATGAAAGTTTGCCTGAATGCCGGTGACCCGGTTGTTTTCGATGATGAACTGCTCAAAGGTGCAGTTGACGTAGGCCTTGGCGCCATGGATGAAAGCTTTGGGCAGATAACTCACGTCCATGCTCTGCTTGGCGCCCGTGGGACAGCCATAGCAGCAAAATCCACAACCCTCGCAGCCCCGAATATTGCGTTTCAGGGGGTGGCCGGCCACGCCCTTCTTGGTGAGTATCTCGTGAAATATGGTGTTCGCGCGGCTCATTACCGAGAAATCGGCTTCGCTGACGTTGATCTCTTTTTCCACTCGGTCAAAGATCGCCGAAAACGATTCCTCGGTAAGACTCTTGAGGTCGAGGTCGTTGTTCCAGTGCGCTAAAACGCTCTTGGGCGTGCGAAAACAGGTGCCCGAGTTGATTACGGTCGTGCCACCCAAGGCACGCCCCATAGGAATGGGGATCGCGGGCTTGCCCAGGGTGGTCGTAAAGCCCTTGTCGCGATACAGCCGGCCCAGGGCCTCGTAGGGCAAATCGGTGTGACTGGAAAGTTTGTGATAAGCCCCGTCTTCAATGATGGCAACGCGCATGCCGCCTTCGGCCAGCTCCTTGGCGACCACTGCGCCACCGGCTCCGCTGCCAATGACCACGGCGTCAAAATGCTCGTCGATGTCGTTGCCCACCTCATCGCCGTCAACGATCATTGCTGCTCCCGGGGCAGTTCCGACCGTTGCTGGCGATGCTGCATGCTTTTTTCAAAGCCAATGCTTATCAGAAGCCGGCGTTCGGAATACAGGTGCGACACGCAGACGCATTGAACCATCTTGAACAGCGTGCGCTTGTAGTAAAAGCTGCTCGACTGCCATTCCTCGAGATATTGCAGCCGGCGCTCAAGTGGCATCCACATGAACGGCTTCAGTTTCCACGACAGAGGCGGAAGCGCGTAGTTTATAAGATAAAGCGTCGCTTTGAAGGTCATGAAGTAAAAGAAAGGCAGCTCCGAAATGTATTTTTCGGTACGCAGCACCACCCGCTGCAGGCGCACGTGGGTCAGTACCGCGTGGTCGTCGGCGCACATGGTGATGATAAGCTCCTTGAGCATGCGGCGGCCACGGGTGCTGAAGAAATTGTAAATCAGGCGCTGCACCAATGTCATGCGCGTCACAGCACTACCTCGACATAGGGACTGCGTTCGCGCGAAACGGTTTCGAAGCCAGTCGTGAACTTTGAGCGCAAGGTCGTTTCGAGCTTGCCGCGGTAATAGACGCTCAGGTTCATCGAGGCGAGCTCGCTGTTGTTGCAGTAGAGAAAGCTGCCCTGCGTGTCTTCGTAGGTCACCGCGATGAGATCTTTAACGTCGCACGAAATTTCGCCCAGCAGCCGAATGGGGCCGCGATCGACGGCAAATTTCCAATTCGTCAGGCCGTATTGGCTGCGAATCGCGAAGGCATCGCCCAGGCGGTTGAACTCGTGGCGCTCGCCCTTGTATTCGAAAAACAGCGCCGACATGCGAGGCGAGGTGACCATTCCACCCAGCTGCACCCGGGCGCTGAGCGCTTCAAGTACCGCGGGCTCGGATCCCTCAAAGGAATTGCAATGCGCCCAGGCCCAGTCGTGCGCGTAGCGCCGGCCCCAGATGTGACCCTGACAGCCGGGCGCCTCAGTACATTCGTATCGCTTGCCATTGACGGTGTACCAGCCGGTGAACTTGATATCCACGTTGGGTTTGCAAACCACGCTCTTGGTCAGCTTGAGTTTTTGCAACGAGTCCGGCACGTGAAAAAATGTGAATTTGTTCGGCTCGAACTTCAAGTCCCATTCGATGCGGTGGCCACGGCCCACGGCAGTGCCCGAGGTGTGGTCGGGCCCGAAAAACGAGTCTTCGATATGAATCGCGCCATCAGGCTTGGTTTCGTATGCGGCAAGCGAGCAGGTGTTCTTAATGGCTATTTTCCGGCTGCCGCCGCCGGTTTGCGGATCGAAGAAGATGGCCCAAACCTCGGCGACTTTCTTCAGGCCGTTCTTCAAACTCAGGGTCGTGAAGCGCAGCCATAGTGCGGGGCCGGGCGTGTTACCGGGCGTATTCAGCTTGAGATACCAAACTTCGTAGAACCCGTGCTGTTGCTTGTCCCATCTGGGCAGATTATCTATTTGCATCGGTTAGTGCGGGGAATGACTATCCCCAGCGGAATCCGATGTGCCGGCAGTGGCCGTTGCCGGAGTCGCATTTTCCGGCATTGCTGCCGGACTTGCCGCGGTCTCAATCACCTCACCGCTAGCAAAGCTGCGCAGGTAAAATCCCATCACGATCAGCACCACGAGACTGTCGGTCAGGGCGCCATAGGCATAGGCGAAATAGTGGCGATCATGCAGAAACAGAAAAATAAAACCCGAAATCGAGGTGACCTTCGAGATCATGTGCATCAATAAGTAGCCCTTCATCTTTGGGTACAGGCTGGAATAAAACGACGTCGTCATCAGCATCATCATCATGCTGGTCGAAAGCGTGACCCAGAAATGTTCCGAAGGCATCGGAATTTCTTCCCAGAACTTGAAAACTCGCGGCCCGATATTGACGAGATAAAAGGTTTCTTCGGGCAGAAAAAAGAAACCAATCGCGCCAATGAAATAGATGAAGGTGAAAATCCTCATCACCCAGACAAAATCCCTAGTCGCGTTCGTCATCGAGAGCCCTTTCGCCGTGATTTACTCCTTTGACTATACACAAGATTTTCTCAATGGCATAGCCATCGGAGGCGGAGGACCGATGACCCCGAAACACCTCTGGCGAGGCATACCGTGGAGTACCTTCAAACGAGTTAAGGTCAACTACCCAGTCAATGAACCAAAGTTGAACCTGGCAGCTGACGCTGTCGACGTCGACCAGGATATTGGTCGGGGACAGGTCGCCGTGAATAAAGTTATCGTGAGCCCAGAGTTCGGCCTGCGCGCCAAGGCCGGCCGCGATTTTAGCCAGGATTTGAGGTTCGGCGCCCGTGCGAAGCAGCTTGGCAAGCGGCACCCCGGCCACCCGATTGAACTCCAGGCGCAAGCTGTCGCCGCTAAAGCCAAAGTGCAGTAGCTTGGGAACATTTGCCGGGCCTGCAAGCTCGATGCGCTTCAGGCGAACCGAGATCTGGCTGCCGCGGCGCAGATCGACTCGTCGCCACTTAACGAGAGTCGCGTCGATAGATGACCTCGAGTCTGCCTTCGGCCGATGTTTTTTGCGCGATGGCACCCACATGGCGGTGTCCCGAGGAGTCGCGTTCGACCTGGATAATCACGTCCACGCTCGAGCGAATCCACTCGCGAATGCATTCGATGGAAAGGTTTGGCGCGCCC